>JAAZAQ010000307.1 GCA_012514225.1 Clostridiales bacterium
AAGGGGCTGGAATACGCGGTGGACCGGTACCCGGTGGACTGGGACTGAGCGATGCGCGCGAAGGTCATGTTTCTGGCGGACAGGGCGCGGTTCCGGGAGGAGCTGCGCCTTTTCCAGCAGGCGCTGGGCGCGGTGGCCGTCGCCTTCGGGCACAGCCTGGTGATGCGGGAAGCCGGCCTGTCCGACGAAAGCGAGGAGACCGCGGTCGCGCAGGCGTTCGAGTCCGAGGCCGTCGTCCTGGCCGCCGGCCAGGAACGGGCGTCCGCCTTCGCCAGGCGCCTGGGCTGCTTCGCGGGCCTCCGGACTTACGATTTCCCGGAAGCCGCGCAGGCCTTCAGCCGGCTCAAGAGCAGGGAGCTGCCCGGGGGCGCCGTCGTCTGGCCGCTGTCCGGCCTGGACGTTCAGTTGAACAAGGCGGCGGTCTCTGCCGTCGCCCAGGCGGCGCAGGGCGGGGAGCCCCTGGCGCTCTGTCCGCCGGCTGAGCAGGAGTCCGTCTGGAAAAGCGCCGCCTCCCGCGCGGCGATGTATGCGGCGCAGCCCGCGCCGTCCGTCCGGGCGATGGAAGACGTCTTCACGGACCGCCTGACCGCCCTGTCCCGCCGGCAGGCCGTCTGGGCGCCCCATCAGGGCGCCTTGCTGCTGGACCGGCTGCTGTGCCACCTGGGCGGCTGCGCGCCGCTCGCCTACACCGTCTATCTGGCGGAGGACCGGTGCCTGCACGTGCCGGAAACGGACGGGCGAAGCGCGCTGAGCCTGTTTTCCATGCTGTACGCGGCCGCAGACCTGCTCAAACGCAGCCTGCGGCTGGAGCGGGAGGCGGATTGCCTGAAGACGGCGGTGGACAATGTGCTGGCGTCGGGCTGGCGCACCGCGGAGCTGCCGGAGGGCGGGAAAACGGTGCCCGCGGAGGAAATCGTCCGCCTGGTCGGCGAGCAGGTCGCGCTGGCGGGGGAGCTGTTCGACCGGCTGCGCTGACGGGGGGCTGGCATCCGCCCCAAAAGAAAGCTCCCGGCTTCAAGCCGGGAGTTCTTGTAATAAATCAGCCGCCCGTGCCTTTCAGTGCGGGCCGGCGCCCAGGGAATGGGCGGCGCCCTCCAGGCCGGGCGTCATGCGCACGCTGCGGTCGTTGAGCACCCAGTAGGCCTCCACGCCTTCCAGGGAGCGGACGAAGTCGTAGCCCTGCTCGAAAGGCATCAGGAACACCGCGGTGGACAGCAGGTCGGCGTAGGCGGAATCCCGGGTGACGATGGAAACCGAGCGCATGTGTTCCGCCGGGAACAGCGTATCGGGCGAGATGAGGTGGTGGTAGCGCCTCCCGCCGGCGATGAAGAAGCGCTGGTAATCCCCGCTGGTCACGACGGACGTGTCGTGCAGGTAGAGAATGTCGATGACGCCGGTGTCCGGGCTGAGGAGATTCTCCCCGTCCGGATCCTGGATGGCGACGCTCCATTCCTGCCGCCCGTCCATCGGGGACAGGCCCGCCCGGACGTTGCCGCCGGCGTTGAGGATGAAATGGGGCATCTGCCCTTTAAGCAGCGCCTGGGCGACCTTTTCGGCCGCGTAGCCCTTGGCGACCGCGCCCAGGTCGAGTTTCAGCAGCGGGTCTCGGAAAAAGACGGTCTGCCCCGCCGCGTCCAGCACGACGTCGTCCATGTCGGTGTGCCCGGCCGCCGCCCGCAGCGATTCAATGTCCGGCAGGACGGGATGCGCGGGGTCCGCCTCGGCGCTTTCCCGCGCGTCGTGCCAGAGCGCCAGCACAGCGCCCAGGGCGACGTTGACCGTGCCGCGGGTTTGCGGCTGCATCCGCTTGCAGTATTCCAGCAGCCCGAACAGCTCGCCGGGGACTTTCACCGGCC
>JAAZAQ010000308.1 GCA_012514225.1 Clostridiales bacterium
GGCCCCGGCTCGGTTCGCCCGGAAGGGCGTCAGAACAGCGGCTCGCCGCTCATCTCCGGGGGGATGGGGATGTGCATGGCCTTGAGCATCGTGGGGGCGATGTCCGCCAGCCGCCCGCCCGCGCGCAGCGCCTTGCCGGCGAACTCCAGCCCGCAGGCGATGAAGGGCACCGGGTTGGTGGTGTGCGCCGTGAAGGGGCCGCCGGTCTGGTAGTCAATCATCTGGTCGGCGTTGCCGTGGTCGGCGGTCACGAAGGCGCGGCCGCCCCTTTCCAGGATGCGGTCCACCAGCAGCCCCACGTCCCGGTCCACCTCGCGCACCGCCTGCACGGCGGCGGGGATGACCCCGGTGTGCCCCACCATGTCGCAGTTGGCGTAGTTGAGGATGAGCACGTCGTACTTCCCGGAGTCGACGATGTCCAGCGCCTCCTGCGTGACCTCCGGCGCGGACATCTCGGGCTTCAGGTCGAAGGTGGCCACCTTGCTGGAGGGCACCAGCACCCGCTCCTCGCCGGGGTTGGACTTCTCCACCCCGCCGTTGAAGAAGAAGGTGACGTGCGGGTATTTCTGCGTCTCGGCGATGCGCATCTGGGTCAGCCCCAGGCCGGAGAGGTACTCGCCCAGGGTGTTCTCCAGGTCCTCCGGCGGGTTCACCACCTGAAGGCCGGTGAAGGTCTCGTCGTACTGCGTCATGGTGACGTACTGCAGCGGGAGGAAGCCCCGAGCGCGCTCGAAGCCGGCGAAGTCCGGCTGGATGAAGGCGCGGGTCATCTGCCGCATGCGGTCGGGGCGGAAGTTGAAGCAGATGAGGCTGTCGTGCGCGTTGACGGTCGCGACCGGCGCGCCCAGCTGGGTCAGCACCACGGGCTTGACAAACTCGTCCGTGACCCCGGCCTGGTAGCTGTCCAGCACCGCCTGCACCGGGTTCTCCGCGAAAACGCCCCGGCCCAGCACCACCGCGTCGTAGCCCAGCTTGACCCGCTCCCAGATGTTGTCGCGGTCCATGCCCCAGTAGCGGCCCTGGATGCTCGCGATGCGCCCGACGCCCAGGCCGTCCAGCTTTTCCTGCAGCCGCCGAACAAAGCCCGCGCCGCTGTCCGGCGGCACGTCGCGGCCGTCCAGCAGGCAGTGCACGAAGACCTTTGTCAGCCCGCGCGCCTTGGCCATGTCCAGCAGGGCGAAGAGGTGGTCGATGTGGCTGTGCACGCCGCCGTCGGACAGCAGGCCCAGGAAGTGCAGCGCGCTGTCCTGCCGCAGGGCCTCCTCCATCGCCCAGGTCAGCGCCGGGTTGTTGAACAGGCGCCCGGTCTGGATGTCGTGGGTGATCTGCATCAGCTCCTGGTTGACGATGCGCCCGGCGCCGATGTTCAGGTGCCCGACCTCGGAGTTGCCCATCTGCCCGGGCGGCAGCCCGACGTCGGGGCCGGAGGCGGACAATTGGGTGTGGGGGAAGGCGGCGCTGAGCCGGTCGATGTTGGGCGTGCCGGCCTCCAGGATGGCGTTGCCCAGGGGGTTGGGGTTGATGCCGAACCCGTCCATGATAATCAGCGCGGTGAGTTGCTTGGACACGGATGCTCCTTTGCGGGGCGGCGTTTCCGCCCGCCCTTATCGGTCGAAATGGACCACCTGGGCGAAGTCCGCCGCCTTCAGCGAGGCGCCGCCGATGAGGCCGCCGTCGATGTCCGGCTGCGCCATCAGGCCCTTGGCGTTCTTGGGGTTCATGCTGCCGCCGTACTGGATGCGCACGGCGTTGCCCACCCGCTTCCCGTAGCGCGCGCTCAGCGCGTCCCGGATGACCCGGATGGTCTGGTTGGCCTGCTCGTCCGTGGCCGTCAGCCCGGTGCCGATGGCCCAGACCGGCTCGTAGGCGACGATGACTTTTTTAACCTCCTCGGGCGTCAGCCCGGTCAGCGCGATGAGCGTCTGGTAGGTGACCAGCGCGTCGGTGTAGCCGGCTTCGCGCTGCTCCTTCCGCTCGCCCACGCACACGATGGGCACCAGCCCGCCCGCGACGGCGGCCTTCACCCGCAGGTTGACCGTCTCGTCCGTCTCGCCGAAGTACTGCCGCCGCTCGCTGTGGCCGATAATCACATACTCGGCGCCCGCCTCCCTGAGCATCGCCGCGGACAGCTCGCCGGTGAAGGCGCCGGAGGGCATGTAGTGCACGTTTTGCGCGCCCAGCCTGATCTTGCTGCCGCGCAGGGCCTGCCGGGCGCTTTGCAGGTCGACCGCGGGCACGCACAGCACCACCGTCGCCTTCGCGCCCTCCACCAGGGGCTTGAGTTCCAGGATGAGTTCGGCCGCTTCCTTCGGGCCCTTGTTCATTTTCCAGTTGCCTGCGATGACGGGTGTGCGCATGGGCACCTCCTGAGAATACTTGTACAAACCCGGGACATTATACCCGCCCGCCGTGCCGGACGCAAAGCGGGCGGGCTTTTTTCGCAGTGGACCCTGCCTACCGGTCGTTGAGCGCCGCGACGCCCGGCAGCACCAGGCCTTCCAAGAACTCCAGCGAGGCGCCGCCGCCGGTGGAGATGTGGCTGATGCGGTCCGCGAAGCCCATCTGGGCGACGGCCGCGGCGGAGTCCCCGCCGCCGACGATGGTGGTGGCGCCGCTGTCCGCCAGCGCCTTCGCGACCGCCCGGGTGCCCTCGGCGAAGGCGGGCATCTCGAACACGCCCATCGGCCCGTTCCACACGACGGTCTTGGCTTCCCTGACGGCCTTGGCGAAGGCCGCCTGTGCCTTGGGCCCGATGTCCAGGCCCTGCCAGCCCTCCGGGATGTCCAGCGTGGGGACCACCCGGGTGTTGGCGGCGTTGTCGAACTTGTCCGCCGCCACGGTGTCCTCCGGCAGCAGCAGCTTCACGCCCTTCTTTTCCGCCTTCTCCAGCATCTCCCGCGCGTAGTCGACGCGATCCTTTTCCAGCAGGCTGCCGCCCACCTTCCCGCCCTGCGCGGCGGCGAAGGTGAAGGCCATGCCGCCGCCGATGATGAGGGTGTCCACCTTCTCCAGCAGGTTGTTGATGACGCCCAGCTTGTCGGACACCTTCGCCCCGCCCAGGATGGCAACGAAGGGGCGGTCCGGGTTTTCCAGCGCCTTGCCCATGAACTGCAGCTCCTTTTCAATCAGGAAGCCGGAGACCGCGGGCAGGAAGTGCGCGACGCCCTCGGTGCTGGCGTGGGCGCGGTGGGCGGTGCCGAAGGCGTCGTTGACGTACAGGTCGGCGAGGGAGGCCAGGCTTTTCGCGAAGTCCGGGTCGTTCTTCTCCTCCTCCTTGTGGAAGCGCAGGTTCTCCAGCAGCATCACGTCCCCGTCCTTCAGGGAAGCCGCCAGGCGCCGCGCGTCCTCGCCCACCACGTCCTTGGCCATCAGGACTTCCCGGCCCAGCAGCTCGGAAAGCCGCCGGGCGACGGGCGCCAGGGAATACTTGAGGTTGAACTCGCCCTTGGGGCGGCCCAGGTGGCTGCACAGGATGACCTTCGCCCCCTTGTCCGCCAGGTAGCGGATGGTCGGCAGCGCGCCCTGGATGCGGTTCTCGTCGGTGATGCGCCCTTCCTCGTCCATCGGCACGTTGAAGTCCACCCGGACCAGCGCCTTCTTACCCTTTAGCCCGACGTCGCGTATGGTTTTCTTGTCCATGGTTCTCCTCCTTGATGTTCTCTGGCGGCAGTTCCCCGGATTCCGACAGCAGGGACAGCATCCGCCGCGCCACCCCCTCGTCGATGACCAGCGCCCAGGGCGGGTGCCAGCGCACGGCGGCGAGCACCGCCTGGGCCTTTCGCGCCCCGGCGGCCGCCATCACGGACAGCGCCTGGGGCTTTCCGCTGCCCAGCTCGCTGGACAGCGAGGGGCTTTGGTACACTACGCGGCCCTTGATGTCGAAAAAGTCGCCCAGCGCCTCGCCGACCGCGCCGTCGCGCTGCAGCTGCCGGCGCAGCGACAGGGACATGCCGCGCCGCTGCGCCATGTCCTCCGACCGGCCCACGCCGTAGAGGATGATGTCGGCGTTGCGCATCAGCGCCAGCGTGGCGCGCACGCCCGGCAGCTTGGCCGCCTTTTTCAGCGTCTCCTGGTCCATGCCCTCCGGCAGGTGCATCAGCCGGTAGTCGCCCCCGATGCGCTGAGCCAGCTCCCCCGCCACGGCGTCGGCCTGCATCTGCGCCAATCGGCCGAAGCCGCCCCGCGCGGGGACGACCATGACGTTGCCGGCCACCGGGGCCATCGCTCGCGCGACCTCGCTCATCGTGCTGCCGCCGGAGACGGCGATAATCATGTTGTCGTGCAGCACCTGCTCGAGCACCTGCGCCGTCGCGCGGCCCAGCCCCACCAGCACGATGCGGTCCGCGTCCGCGTCCCCGGGCACCAGGGTCAGGTGGGAGACGGGCAGCAGCTGCTTCAGCGCGCTCTCCAGCTCGTGCAGCCCGCTGATGGAGCGGCACAGGCGCCGCACCTCCGGCAGGATTTTGACGCCGGCGGGCGCCAGCCGCATCCCCGCCGCGCTCAGGGTGATGAGGCCCTCCGCGCGCAGCGCCTCCGCGGCGGCGCGCACCTCCCGCTCGGAGAGCTGCATGGAGACCGCCAGCGTGCGCCGGCCGACCGGCCCGATGGCGTCAATCCGCTCCAGCAGCACCGCCCGGCGGCTGATTTCCTCCACCTGGTCCGCCGCGATGCGCTTGAGCGTCGACCACGTAATCTCCTGCATCCGCCTCACCCGCTTCCCGGTGCGGGGCGTATTCCGCCCGCCCGGCGAATTATATACCAGCCCGCGCCCCGGCGCAAGGGAAGAACCAAAGCCGTACAGGGGAGGCGCGGGAAATGGCCTGCCGGAAAGGCCGGAAACGCCGGCAAAAAGGCGCGGCTCCCGGCCCCACCTTTCCTTCCGGAAGCGCCTGCGTTTCCTTCCCGGCTACGCCAACGCGGCGGGCGGAATCCGTCCCGGCGGCTCCGGGAATCGCATCAGACAGGTTTGCCTTCGGGCAGATGAAGCCCCGCTTCTCCCAAATCAAAGAAGTGTCCGCAGACACTTCTCAGGCTGTTAAAAAACCTAACTACAGACCATGATGCAGGGGGCTTCGGGGGGCGGCAGCCCACCGATTGTCATCGTGTCGTCCGGCTTTGCCGGACGCGCGGGGCGTTTTCGCGAACAGCGAAAACATTCCGCAGCCATCCTCCGGATCCAAAAAGGTCCACAGACCTTTTCGACAGTCTGAGAAGTGTCCGCAGACACTTCTTTGGGGTTGCGCCGGGGTTTCCCCGACCGCCGCTTTCGCTCAGCCCATCTGCCCGCTCAGCGGCCGGCCGCCCAGCACGTGGAAATGCAGGTGGGGCACGCTCTGGCAGGCGTCCGGCCCGCAGTTGGACACCAGGCGGAACCCGCTTTTGTCAATGCCTTCCTTCTTCGCGACCAGGGCCGCCGCGCGCAGCAGGCGCGCCAGCAGGCTGTCCTCCACCCCCTCCAGGCCGCAAAGCCCGTCCAGGTGCCGCTTGGGAATGATGAGCACGTGCCTGTCGGCCTGCGGGTTGATGTCCCGGAAGGCCAGCAGCGCCTCGTCCTCGTACACGGCGTCGCAGGGAACCTCGCCCCTGACGATGCCGCAGAACAGGCATTCGTCCATGTCTCTTCCTCCTTCAGCGCCTTTTTGGCGCGTTCTCTTGGCGGCTCTCCCCGCCTCAGCGGGCTTCGGCCAGGAAGGCGACGCCGATGCCGCCCACGCCGAAATGCGCGGCGATGGCCGGCCCCAGCAGGGTGATGACCGTGTCCTTCGCGCCGGCCAGGCGGATGCGCTGCGCCAGCTTCTCCGCGGTTTCCCGCACGTCGGCGTGGCTGATGTAGACCACCTGGTTCTTCAGGTCGAAGGCCCGCTCGGCCACCACCTCGAACAGCCGCGCGACCGCCTTGTGGTAGCTCCTCACCCTGGCGTACACCGTGAACAGCCCTTCGGCGCTCAGCCGCAGCACCGGCTTGATCTGCAGGA
The DNA here is from genome assembly GCA_012514225.1 of Clostridiales bacterium. Lineage (GTDB taxonomy): Bacteria > Bacillota > Clostridia > Christensenellales > Aristaeellaceae > UBA6115. Next base: position 5,976 of record JAAZAQ010000308.1, read on the forward strand.
TGGTGCCCAGCGCCGCGGCGTAGGCCGTCAGCCGGCCGCTGCGGCGCAGGTAGTCCAGGTCGTCGAGGGTGAAGAAATGCGCGACGCGCAGCCGGTTGTCCGCCACCGTGCGGGCGGTCTGCTCCAGGCTCATCCCCTCGTCCCGGCACCTGGCGGCCATCTCGACCAGCAGCGCCTCCCCCATCGCGCCCGAGCAGGTGTCCAGGCCGACAATCCTGCGTTCCGGGAAGCGCTCCCGCAGCAGGCCCAGGGCGATTTCGCCGGACTGGAAGGTGCCGCTCAGGGTGGGGGACAGCCCCAGGTACAAAAGGTCCTGGCCGGCTTCCAGCAGGGGCTCGGCGAGCGCCACGAAGGCCTCGGGCGCCGGGGCGGAGGTCTTTATGACGGCCTTTTTGCGCAGCTGCGCGTAAAACTCCTGGAAGGAGATGTCCCGTCCGTCCGGGTAGTGCTGGAAGGCCTGACCGTCCACGGTGATGGGTACGGGAACGGCCGTGACGCCCAGCGCGGCCAGCCGCTGCGCGTCCAGGTCGCAGGCGGCCTCCGTCAGGATGGCGAAGGAAGCAGCCATTCGCCTCCCTCCTTTCGCGTGATGGGGTTTTGCGTTTTCCAAGTCCAACAAAGCATACCCCGCGCCGGGGGCGCTGTCAACGAAGGAGCCCGCCTACAGCAGGGTCCCCGCGAACCCCTCGCCCTCCAGCGCGTCCAGGCGCACCGCCCCCAGCGCGCCGGGCTGCCCGCCCCGGGCGCGCACGGGATGGTAGTCCGGCGTATGCCCCAGCGCGAAGCCCTCCCCGTCCGCCTGCTCGAAGAGCACCTCCTGCGCGCTGCCCAGCAGGGCGCGGCGGCTTTTCTCGGAGAGTTCCGCGCCAAGGCGGGCCATCCGCGCCGCGCGCTGCGCCTTGACGGCGCGGGGCAGCTGGCCCGGCATCCCCGCCGCGGCCGTGCCCGCCCGGGCGCTGAAGGGGAAGACGTGCAGCCGGGTGAAACCGATTGCTTCGCAGAAGGCCATCGTCTCCCCGAACTCCTTGTCCGTCTCCCCCGGGAAGCCGACCAGCACGTCGGTGGTCAGCGCGCAGCCCGGGAAGGCCTCCCGCAGCGCTTGGGCGGAAGCCCGGTATTCCTCCGCCGTGTAGCGGCGGCGCATGCGCCGGAGCACCGTGTCGGAGCCCGACTGCAGCGAGAGGTGGAACTGCGGGCA
>JAAZAQ010000309.1 GCA_012514225.1 Clostridiales bacterium
GCAGGCTTTCAGTCAGCTGCTCCGGCGCGCCTTTCACCAGGCGGTACTGCTCATACAGGCTGTCCTTCTCCTGGCTGAACACCAGTTTCCCCCGGTCCAGGAAGGTGATGTAGTCCGCCACGCGGTCCAGGTCCGAGGTGATGTGGGTGGAAAACAGGATGCTGTTCTCCTCCCTTTGCATGACCTCCAACAGCAAATCCAGCATCTCCCGCCGGAAGACGGGGTCCAGCCCGGAGGTCGGCTCATCCATGATCAGCAGCTCCGCCCCGTGGCTCAAGGCCAGGGCCAGGGCGTACTTGGCGCGCATGCCCTTAGACAAGGTCTTGATTTTCTGCGTTTCATCCAGGTCAAAGCGCTTCAGGTAGCCCTCGTACTGGGCCTGGTTCCACCTGGTATAGAAAGGCCGGATCAGGCCGGTCATCCTGCGCATGCTCAGCTGCTCATAAAACACCGGCTCGTCATACACAATGCCCACGCGCTGCTTGATTTCCCGCTCAAACTTCACATGGTCCTGCCCGAATACCGCAATCTCTCCCGTGTCCTTGTGCATCAGGTTCATCATCAGCTTCAGGGTGGTGGTCTTGCCGGAGCCGTTGGGGCCAATCAGCCCCATGATATAGCCCCGGGGCAGGCTGAAGCTCAGGCCCTGCAGCTGAAAACTTTTGAAACGCTTGCCCAGGTTTTGGATATCAAAGATGTTTTCCATGTCATTCCTCCCACAGAATCCGCAGCATCTGTTCAAGCTGCCCGTAATCAAGCCCCAGCATCCGCGCCTCCATCAGCGCCTCGCCCAGCCGGTCCTCAATCACCTTTAAGCGCTTCTCCTGCATCAGGGCGCTGTCCTGCGCCGCCACAAAGGAGCCCTTGCCCTGGACCGAGTCGACAAAGCGTTCCTTTTCCAGTTCGTCGTAGGCCTTCTTGGTCGTGATGACCGAGATGCGCAACTCCCGCGCCAGCGCCCGGATGGACGGCAGCGAATCGCCTGCCGACAGCTCGCCCTTCATGATGGCGTCCTTGATTTGCTGCGCGATCTGTTCCCAAATGGCCTGCCTGCTGTCATTGGATAGCACAATCCGCATCAGGTCACCTCCTTAACTGTTCATGTACATCATATACAGTATGCTCACGTGGTGCCTTTGTCAAGCACCAAGGATAAAAAAAACGGACAATAAAAGCCGGGGCGCCGACACAACGCCCTGGCAGTCCTTTGACGCGTGGAAGCAATGATTCCTTCTATTGGCCTGAAGCCGGATGGTACGGGCAGCCAGCCCCCTTGCTGCGGACGGCATGACTGGGACTTGATTCCATAGCGCCGTTTCGCTTTGAGTTTATCGAATACCCGACCTGCGATGTCAAAGGCCGTATGAACCAAAGAACAAAAAATGAGCCCGGTGGCGTACCGGGCTCATTTCATCCAGGCTGCTTGACTTCGACGTCCAGCTTTTGGGGTGCGGTTTCCGGACGGGCGGTCCGTGTTTGCGTCGGTTTGCTCAGGTGCCCTTCAGCGTGCTGCGGATGCGGTAGAACACATCGGTGTAGTCGCTGTTGTACTCGCCGGGGCCGGTGTAGTGGATGGTCAGGATGCGGCGGTTGTCCAGCAGCGCCATGTGCACCCGGCCCCTGACGATAGTGCCGTCGTGCATTTCGCCGCGGTAGGTGACGTAATAGCCCGGCTTGCCCATGAGCGTCCGCTCCGCGGTCTCGGAGACACGCCACTGGCGGTAGTTGACCTTGCCCAGGTCCGCCGCAAAGGCGCGCACGTCGGTCCGGAGATTGCCCGCGGTGTAGTTGGCGCCCGCGGGGCTGATGGTAAAGGTGAACTGGACGGAGTAATTGTCCTTCTGCTGCTCGATGGGCTCGGTGAGGACGTAGGTCTCCTGCTGGCTGTCGTCGACCGTGTAGCCGGCGACGGATTCGAAGGTGAGCCCCAGCTTGGAGGCGGTATAGGTCGCGTAGGTGAAGGCCAGCGCCTGCCGCGGCGGCGCGGAGGGCATATCGACCGGGTCCAGCGGGATGGGCGTCGCGCCGGCGAAGACCGGGACGCCGGAGGCGTCGAAATCCGTGTCGGCGATGGGGACGCCGCCGCCCTCTTCCAGGGTGGGGTCATAGCCCTCCGGCACGCCCTCGATGACCGGCATGTCGGTCGGCGCAAGCTCAAGGGGGGATTTTTGCGCCTCGACGGTGGAGGTCGGCTGCTGCGCGGGCGCCGCAGCCTGCGGCTGGCACCCGGCCAAAAGAAGGACCGCTGCGGCCAGCAAGCCCAGCAAGACTGCCTTTTTCATCCCATGAACCTCCGTGTTCGATTCGCTCAGAAGGTTTGTAAGATGATTGTAACAATTCTGCGACATATGTCAAGCGGCGGGGAAAATTTGTTACAGGAGCCGCTGATAGGCCTGATCGCCGTCGATGCGCCGCGAGGGGCGCCGCTCCGGCTCTGACGCGCCGCCAACTTCGTCCTGCGCTTCGTCCGCGGCGGGTGACGGGGCCTCCGCCGGGAGGGCAGCGTCCTGCGGCTCGTCCAGGTAGCGGGGGTGGTAGACGCGCCGGTCCAGCGCGAAGACGCGGTCGCTGAAGGCGCCCTGCGCGGTGCGCGCCTGCGCGGCGCGCATCTCGTTGAGGCGGGAATCCAGCAGGTCCAGCCAGCTGAGCACCTCCGCCTCCGGGAACATCGGCGGCTTGGGGCTGCCGTACTCCGGAATGCCGTGATGGCTTAAAATCATGTGGGAGAGCAGCAGCACGTATTCCTCGTCCTCCGGGAAGCCCAGGGTGCGGGCGGCTTCCCGCAGGTCGGAGACGCCGGTGACGATATGGCCCAGCAGCAGGCCTTCGCGGGAATACTCCGTCACGCTGCCCAGCGGGTTGGCTAGCATCTCGCCCAGCTTGCCCAGGTCGTGCACGATGACCCCGGCGTAGACGAGGTCCCGGTCCAGGTAGGGGTAGCAATCGCAGATGGCGCGGGCGGCCGCGAGCATGTCCGTCAGATGGTGCAGCAGGCCGCTGCGTTCAGCGTGGTGCATGCTCTGCGCGGCGGGGTAGTACTGGATTTTCTCCTCCTCCCGGCGGACCAGCTCGGAGGTGAGCGCCTTTAAGACGGGATTTGCCATGCCCTCGATGAAGGCGGTCAATTCCCCGTACATCTCGGAGGCCGGGCGCGGCGCGGCGGGCACCAGCTGCGAGAGGTCCACCCCGTCGCTTTCAATGGCTTCGCGCATGCGCTCGATTTTCATCTGCAGCCGGCCGTTGTACTCGTTGACCAGGGCGCGCACCTGGAGCACCGTGCCGGGCGCGGGGGCGTCCTCGTCGCTGTTCCAGACCTTGGCGTTGATGTCCCGGGTGGCGTCCGCCAGGGTGATGTCCAGGTAGGGGTCCCCGTTTTTGTTGACGCGCTTTTCAGAGGCCTTCACGATGAGGAAGCCCTCGAAACGCTGGTCCTTGACGAGCTGGCTGACTTTATCCTGGTTCATGATTCGCCGACGTTCTCCAATCTGTCCTCAAAGAGGGTGTATTCCTGGCGCCAGGTCAGTTTGACGGTGGCCAGGGGGCCGTTGCGCTGCTTGGCGATGATGACCTCCGCCTCGCCGGGGTCGCCTTCCTCCTGGTCGTAATAGTACGGCCGGTGCAGGAACATGACGACGTCGGCGTCCTGCTCGATGGAGCCGGAATCGCGCAGGTCGCTGAGCACGGGGCGGGTGCTGCCGGTGCGCCGGACGTTGGCGCGGGAGAGCTGGGCGCAGGCCATCAGGGGCACCTTCAATTCCAGCGCGATGCCCTTGAGCTTGCGGGAAATCTCGCTGACCTCCAGCTGCCGGTTCTCGCTGCGCCCGTCCGCGCTCATCAGCTGCATATAGTCCACCACGATCAGGTCCAGCCCCCGCTCCGTCATCAGCCGGCGGCAGCGGCTGCGCAGCTGGGCGGGCGTCAGGGAGGAGCTGTCGTCCAGGTACATCTTCGTTTCCGACAGGGGGCCCAGGGCGAGGGACAGCCGCTCCCAGTCCTTGGCGCCCAGCGCGCCGGAGCGCACGCTCTGCATGTCCACCCGCGCGTCGGCGCACAGCAGGCGCAGGGCGATCTGCTCCTTGGGCATCTCCAGGCTGAAGACGGCGACGGACTTGCCGCGCCGCGCCGCGTGGGCGGCGACGTTCATGGCGAAGGAGGTCTTGCCCATGCTGGGGCGCGCGCCGACCATGACCAGCTCGCCCCCGTGAAGCCCGGTGAGCAGCCGGTCCAGGTAGCTGAAGCCCGTCGGAACCCCGGCGATCTGGCCCTTGGTGCGGACCAGCTCCTCGATTTGCGACAGGGTCTTCTTCATCACCTCGCGGATGGGGGTCAGCTGCTCGGAGCCCGTCCGCTTCATGACGATGTCGAACACCGCCTTTTCGGCGTACAGCAGGGTTTCGTCCAGCCCCAGGCGCTCGTCGTAACAGACGCGGGAAATCTCCGCCGAGGCTGAAATCAGCCTGCGCAGGGTGGATTTCTCCAGCACGATTTCGACGTAATGGCGCAGGTAGGCCGAGGTGGGGACAGAGCGGATGAGGCCGATCAGGTACTCCGTGCCGCCCACGCCGTCCAGGGCGCCCACGCGGGTCAATTCCACGTCCATGGTCACCAGGTCCACGCTGCGGGCCTGGGAAAACAGCTGCGCCATGGCCTTGAACAGGGCGGCGTGCTGCGGGAGGAAAAAATCCTCTGCCTGCAGGGTTTCCATGACCTGCATCAGCGCGGCGGGGTCCTGCAGGGACGCGCCGAGCACGGCGCGCTCCGCCTCGACGCTGTGGGGAAGCGCGCGGACCGGGCTGTCCGCCGGATATGCCGTCATCTCAAGCACCTGCCAAACGCCATGGTTCCTCCAGAATCAAAGGGGCGTGACGCTCACGGTCATCAGCGCCTTGACGCCCGCATAGAGGGAAACGGTCACCTCGGTCTCCCCGACGGAGCGGATGGGCTCCGCCAGCTCGATTTTCCGCTTGTCCATCTGCACGCCGTGCTGGGCGTTGAGCGCGTCGGCGATTTCCTGCCCGGTGATGCTGCCGTAGAGCCGGCCCTTTTCGCCGCACTTCGCCTGAAGGCGGATGACCTTGCCCTTGAGCTTCGCGGCCAGCGCCTCCGCCTCCTGGCGGCGGGCCAGCTCCTTCGCGCGCTCCTGCTCGTTGCGGCGCTCCACCTCGCGAACGGCGGCGGGCGTCGCCTCCATCGCCAGCTTCTTGGGGAAGAGGAAATTGCGCGCGTAACCGTCGGACACGCTGATAATCTGGTTCTTCTTCCCGCTTCCGGGCACGTCCTGCAACAAAATGACCTTCATGCCAAGACCTCCTCCTCGCTTACCCTAAGGCTGCGTCTCCCTGGGGCGCAGCCTGCGATGGTCGCCTGTCTGGTCGAACAGTCCCAGCAGCATCGCGGCCGGCGCCAGCACGACCAGCAGCAGCGCCATCAGCAGCAGGCGCACCCCCTCGCGCGTCCCGCGGGCCTTCATCCTGAAATCCAGCGCGGCCAGCCCCTGCACCGCGTAGACGGAGAAAAACACGTTGTACATCATCTGCCCCGCCAGGCGCAGGACCGCGTTCTGGGAAAAAGCCGCCAGCAGGTAACCCAGGGCCAGCAGCCACAGTTTCCGCCCCAGGGAGCGGGGAAGATGCCACAGGGAGAAGGGCGGCATGCCCAAGTCCGGGCAGGCCCCGCGCCGGGCGCCGCGGTGCACCGCGAAACCCAGCCCCAGGGTGGACAGGAAGATGCCGAAGGTGGTCAGCAGGCCGGGCATCAGGGCAGAGGCCAGCGCGCTCACGCGGACACGGATTTGCTTGTAGAACTCCTCCAGGATTTCAGGCTTGAAGGTCCACCCGCCCGCGGATTCCGTCACCACCTGCGCACCCGCTTCCCGGCCGTGGGAGATGAACCCGGAACGCCAGAGGGCGTACAGCAGGCTGTCCCGTGAGGGCAGGCCCTCCAGCCCGTCGAGCGCGAACTGCGCCACCGCCCCGTAAACGTCCCCGCCGCTCCTTCTCTGGAACAGGAGGAAGAGGAACAGCGCGCTGAGCACGAAAGCGCCGAAGGCCAGCGCGGCGGTCCTGAAAAAGGGGACCTTCCGCTCCAGGCAGGCCAGGAAGACGGCGTTCATGGGGGCGAGGTAGACGCCCAGCAGCAGGCCGTCCGGGCCGTACACGCGCAGGGCGCCCAGCATCATCAGAAGCAGCGCCAGCGCCGAGGGCAGGATGCCGCCCAGCGCGGCGACCCATAGCAGCAGGGCGGGGAAAATGATGATGCCGACCCCCAGGTAGGTCAGCCCCGGCAGGGCGCCGGACGCCAGCAGGAAGACCAGAAACCCCGTCAGCAGAAGCAGGAGCAGGGAACGGGTCGGATGGACCAGAAGCCTGAGTTTCGCCATGCGCGCCCCTTTTCCTTTTTTCAGTGACCGACGGTTATCCGCATCTTACCGTTGCGCCGCGGGGGTGTCAAGAAAGGGGAGGGCGTCACAGAATCAGGCCGATGACGACGTCGTCGAGCACCGCCATCACGTAGGGCTTGCCGCGGTCGGAGAGCTTTTGCAGCGCGATTTCCTCGCTGTTGAGCGGCACCAGCTGGCCCAGGGAGGTCTGGACGGAGAAGGAGCGGGGGACGTCCAGCACGACGCCGGAGGCGATGTAGCTGCCGTTGTTGTTGTTCTTGTTGAAATAGAAGGAGCGCACGCCCTTGCCCGCCCTGCGCTGCGCGTCGACCATCCCGCCGGGCACGCGCTTCATGTAGCCGCGCTCAGTGACCAGCAGCAGGGCGCCGCCGTCCTGTAGCCCGCCCGCGATGAGCAGCTCGTCCTGAGGAGTCAGGCGGATGGCCTTGACCCCGCGGGTTACCCGGCCGGTCAGGGGAACGTCCTCCTGGGGGAAGCGGATGAGCATGCCGGTCCTGGACAGGCAGTAGACGTCGTCCTGGGGCCGCAGGGCGCTGACCTGGCGCAGCTCGTCCGGGGACGACAGCTGGATGGCCGCCACCTTGCTGCGCCGGACCGCGTACTCGGCCATGCCCGTCCGCTTGACCATACCCTGGGCGGTGAAGAAGAAGAGGTCGGGCTGGCTGTCCAACCCGTCCGGGGGCAGGTCCAGCACGGAAACGCAGTCCTCGCCCTCTTCCAGCCCGTTGAGCACACCCGCCAGGACCGTCCCGCGGTCTTTGGGCCGGAGGGAATCCTCCAGCTGCGCCACCGGCACCTGGTAGCAGTTGCCCTTCTGGGTGAAGAACAGGAGGGTGTGGTCCGTCAGGGTGTTGAAGACATACAGCGGCATTTCGGCGGGGGTGGAGGGCAGTTCCATCCGCTCGTAGACGCGCTGGCTCATCCGGCGCAGCTGGCCGCCGCGGGTCAGGAGCACGACGGTCTCCTCCGCGATGGGCACCGCCGCCTGCAGCTGGCGGGCGTGCTCCTCCTCGTTGAGCCGGACGAGCTGCGTGCGCCGGTCGTCGCCGTACAGCCGCGCGATTTCCTGCAGCTCTTCCCGGATGACCTTCAGCAGACGGGCCTCGCTTTTCAGGATGCCCTCCAGCCGGTCGATCAGCTTCTTCGTCTCCGCGTGCTCGTTCTTCAGTGCCAGGATTTCCAGCCCGGTCAGCCGCTGGAGCCGCAAATCCAGGATGGCCTGCGCCTGCGCTTCGCTGAACGCGAAGCGGGCGATGAGCGCTTCCTTGGCCTCCTTCGGGTTTTTGGCGGCGCGGATGAGGGCGAGCACCTCGTCCAGGTGGTCCACCGCCGTCATCAGGCCTTCCAGGATGTGCAGCTTTTTAAGCGCTTCCTCCAGGTCGTAGCGCGTGCGGCGGGTCACGACGTCCTTCTGGTGGCGGATGTAGTGCGACAGCGCTTCAATCAGCCCCATCTGCA
>JAAZAQ010000310.1 GCA_012514225.1 Clostridiales bacterium
CGCGGGCGAAATGCTCCGGCGCGAACACGGGGATGCTGGAGAACCGGAGCCCCGTTGATTCGCTGAGCGTATCCCCCAGCCGGTAGACGCCTGGGTCGAACAGGCCGATGATGTCGCCGGGGTAGGCAGTCTCCACCATCGCGCGCTCGTCGGCCATGAACTGCTGGGGCGCCTTCAGCTGGATTTGCTTGTTCTGCCCGGAATGCCAGGCGAACATGTCGCGCCTGAACACGCCGGACACCACCCGCACGAAGGCCAGGCGGTCCCGGTGGGCGGGGTTCATGTTGGCTTGGATTTTGAAGACGAATCCGGAAAATTCCGGATTCTCCGGCGGCACCGCCCCGCGGTTGCTTTCCCGGGGCGTGGGGGGCAGGGTATAGCGCAGGAAGCGGTTGAGGAAGGGCTCCACGCCGAAGTTGGTCACCGCGGAGCCGAAAAACACCGGGGTCAGGTCGCCCGCGCGGATGGCCTTCAGGTCGAAGGGGTCCCCCGCCTCGTCCAGCAGCTCGGCCTCCTCCTTCAACCGGCGCAGGTAATGTCCTTCCAGCATGCCCGGCAGGGCCGGGTCGTCGAGCGCCAGCTCCGTCTTCTTCGCCTTCGTGCGCCCGTGGTCGCCGGAAAAGTACAGTTCCACCGTCCGCGTGTCCCGGTGGAACACGCCCTGGAAATCCCCGTCCACGCCGATGGGCCAGTTCACCGGGCAGGAGCGGATGCCCAGTACTTGCTCCAGCTCCTCCATCAGGGCGAAGGGGTCCTTGGCGGCCCGGTCCATCTTGTTTACGAAGGTGAAAATCGGGATGCCGCGCATCCGGCACACCTTGAACAGCTTCTTGGTCTGCTCTTCCACGCCCCGGGAGGCGTCCAGCAGCATCACCGCGCTGTCCGCGGCGACCAGCACCCGGTAGGTGTCCTCGCTGAAGTCCTGGTGCCCGGGGGTGTCCAGGATGTTGATGTGGTAGCCGTCGAAAGAGAACTGCATGGCGCTGGACGTGACGGAAATGCCGCGCTGCTTCTCGATTTCCATCCAGTCGCTCGTCGCGTGCGCGGCGGCCTTGCGCGCCTTGACGCTGCCGGCCTGGCGGATGGCGCCGCCATACAGCAGCAGCTTCTCCGTCAGCGTGGTCTTGCCAGCGTCCGGGTGGCTGATGATGGCGAAGGTGCGCCGCCGCTCGATTTCCCTGAGGCGTTCGTCCATGCTTTTCTCTCCTGGTCTCATTTCGCGGGCTCCATGGAAGCGGATGGAGCCGCTGCCGCTTGCCCGCCGCACAAAAAACCGTCCCGGGCAGGCGCGCTTCCCGGGCGGTTCAAACCGTTGTGGGTTTACTCGACGGTGATGACGCTCACCGGGCAGCTGTCCCGGGCTTCCTCCGCGGCCGCCTGGTTGTCCGGGGTGATTTCACCGTAGGCTTCCGCCAGGTTGTCGTCGTTCATGCGGAACACCTCGGGGCAGATTTCGGCGCACAGGCCGCAGCCGATGCACCCGGATTGGTCGACGCTTGCTTTCATGGGGTTTCCTCCTTGTTAATGATGGGGGAGGGGAAGGGGAGGTTCAGGCCTCCTGGACGTCCCCCTTGACCGTGAGGGTCAGCGTTTGGAAGGGAATGTCCTTCCCGCTGGTGAGGTAGGCTTTCTCCGCCGCGCGGGCGAGGCCGCCGCAGCAGGGCACCTCCATGCGCACCACCGTCAGGGAGCGGATGTCGTTCTCCCTGAGGATTTCAGCCAGCTTCATCGCGTAGTCCGCCTCGTCCAGCTTGGGGCAGCCGATCAGCGTGACCCGGCCCCGCATGAACCGGCGGTGGAAGTCGCCCATCGTGTAGGCGGCGCAGTCCGCCGCGACGAGCAGGTCGGCGCCTTTGAAGAAGGAGGCGTTGGGCGCGACCAGCTGCAGCTGGACGGGGAAGTTGTTCAGCTGGGTAGGGGCGGCTGAAAACGCGCCGTTTTCCGCGGCGGGTGCTCCGGCGCGCAGGTCGCTTTGCCGGCTGCCGGGGCAGCCGCCGCCCTGGGCGCAGTCCGGCTGGGCCGCGCTCCTGGCCATGTGCGCCTTGACCGCCTCCGCGTCGAAGGGCGCGGCCTCGCGCATCTCGAAGGTAATCGCCCCGGTGGGGCAGGCGGGCAGGCAATTGCCCAGTCCGTCGCAGTAATCGTCCCGGATGAGCCGCGCCTTGCCGTCCTGGATGACGATGGCGCCCTCGTGGCAGGCCTGGGCGCACAGGCCGCAGCCGTTGCACAATTCCGGGTCGATTTTGATCATTTGACGAATCTGCATGGTTTCTCCCTGGCTGGATGTTCCGGCGGGCGCCAAGCCGCCGGCGCTGATTATAGCGCATCCGGGGCGTTTTGTCGCCCTGCCGCGCCCAGGCCCGGCGGTTTAAGAAAAGCCCGGGGTGGTATGCTAATAAAACCGCGGCATGACAGAAAGGAGAGCCTTTTTGATGATAAAGACCAGGAAACTTTTGGCGCTGGCGCTGCTGCTCGCGCTCGCCCTGTCCCTGTCCGCGCCTGGCTTCCGGCCGGCGCATGCGCAGGAGGCGAAGGAGCCCCTGCTGCTGACGCTGGAGGAGCTCAAGACCTTCGACGGCAAGGACGGCCGCCCCGCCTACGTGGCGGTGGACGGAATCATCTACGACATGACGAACTCCGTCCCCTGGAAGAACGGGGAGCACAACGGATTCACAGCCGGCAACGACCTGACCCGCGAAATCAAGGAGATTTCCCCGCATGGTGTGGGCAAGCTGCAAAACGTGGTGGCGGTCGGCCGCCTGCGCGTGCTGCTGACCCTGGACGAGCTCAGGGCCTACGCCGGCAAGGACGGCAGCCCCGCCTACGTGGCGGTGGACGGCGTCATCTACG
>JAAZAQ010000311.1 GCA_012514225.1 Clostridiales bacterium
ATTCAACCTTGACCGGGCCGTGCATGCCCTCGGCTTCGCCGGTATACACGACGGGGGCTTCGGCCGCGGCGGGCTCGGCCGCAGGCGCGGCGGCGGCCAGGGCGTCGTCGATGGCCTTCAGGATGGCTTTGCTGGTGAAGGTGGAGCCGGCGATGACGTCGACGCCCGTGTCACCCTTCTCCACAATCTTGGCGGGCAGCTGATCGACGGCGGGCACGCCGTAATCCGTGTGCTCGTCATGGGAGACGACCGTCACCTTGGTGATTTTGCCGTCGGTGACCTCGAACTCCACCTTGACCGGGCCGTGCATGCCCTCGGCTTCGCCGGTATAGGTCTGGGCGAAGGCGGTCAGGGTGCCCAGCGTCAGGGCGAGGCACAGCAGAACAGACAGGAATTTCTTCATATTCGCGATTCTCCTCCTTATTGGCGATGATAACCATCGTTTTCCGGGGACAGTATACAGGTTTTGACGCCCGGCCGCAAGCGGGAGGGACAGATCCGCCTAGAGTCATGCGCGGCGCGTGCGGGCGCTTGCCTTCATGCAGGCCAACGGCTAACGGGCCCTCCGGATGCTCAGGAGGCCGTCTCCCCGCTGAGCGGGTTGTCCCCCGCCGTGCGGTAGGGGGAAGCCTCCGCGTAGGCCCTGACCGCTGCGGAGGCGCGCGGGATTTGGGACAGCGTGCCCGGGCCGCCCACACACCCGCCGGGGCAGGCCATGCCCTCCATCAGGCAGCCGTCCGCCTTGCCCGCCTTGCAAAGCGCCAGCATCTTCCCGCAGTCCCTCAGGGTGTCAGCCTTCAGGACCTTGACCTCGCGGCCGGGCTCGCGCTCCCGGATGACGTTGACGACTGCCTGGGCGACCCCGCCGGCGACGGCGTAGCCCCGCCCGTCCCGGGAGGCGTAGTCCTTCAGCTCCGTCTCCGGCATGTCGTTCAGCTCAATCTGCCGGGCGCTGAAGATGCCCATCAGTTCCTCGAAGGTGATGACGTAGTCGACGTAGGGGCGCACCTCGCCTTCCAGCGCTTCCAGCTTTTTGGCGATGCAGGGGCCGATGAAGACCACCTTCGCCTGCGGGTGCTCGCGCTTGATGCGCATGGCGGAGGCGACCATGGGCGTATGGGTCTGGGCGATGCAGGCGCTCAGTTCAGGATGGGTCCCGCGCGCGAACATCGCCCAGGAAGGGCAGCAGCTGGTGCCCAGGAAGGGCTTTTCCACCGGCACTTCGCGCAGGAACTCATCTGCTTCCGTCCTTGTCGCAATGTCCGCGCCCCAGCCGACCTCGATGACCCGGGATATGCCCAGCGCCTTGATGCCGGACACGATTTTGCCCGGCGTCGCCAGCGGCCCGAACTGCCCGGCAAAGGACGGCGCGATGGCCGCGTAGACCGGGGTGCCCGACCGGATGGCGGTGATCAGCTGGAAGATTTCGGACTTGTCCGCAATGGCGGCGAAGGGGCACTCGACGATGCACAGCCCGCAGGAGACGCACTTCTTCTGGTCGATTTCGGCGCGCCCCAGGCTGTCGCTCCCGATGGCGTCCGCGCCGCAGGCCTGCGCGCAGGGGCGCCCGAAGCGAAGGATGGCCTGGTAGGGGCAGGCCTGGATGCAGCGTCCGCATTTGATGCATTTGTCCTGGTCGATGACGGCCGCCGTTTTGGCGATGGAGACGGCGTTGACCGGGCACACCGTCGTGCAGGGGTGCGCAAGGCACTTGCGGCAGTTGTCGCTGACCTGGATGCGGTCTGTGGGGCAGGCCTCGCAGGCGAAGGGGATGACGTTCACCAGCGGGGGCTCCAGCATTTTATCCTCAGACGCGCACTGCGGCATGCCCTCCGTCAGGCTCTGGTGCGTGCCGCTGGGCCGGATGGGCAGCCCCATCGCCAGCCGGATGCGCTCCCGGATGATGGCGCGCTCCTTGAACACGCTGTCGCGGTAGGTGGCCACCTCCCCGGGGATGATGCGGTAGGAGCTTTCGTAGAAGTAATTGAAATCCTCCTGCGCCGGGTCCCGCTCGAAGGCGAACCGGGCCACCTCGGTGAAAACCTGGCGGCGGATTTTGGTGATGGGCGTGAACAGGCCGCGCATCCGGGCGCCTCAGCCTTCCGCGGGCCGGCCGCAGCGGACCATGATGGCCGCCATGACCGCTTCGCTCTGGGCATTCTCCAGCAGCGCCCCGTCCACCCGGACAAAGGGACCGTGGACGTCCGACCCGCACAGGTTCATGCAGGGCACAGCCCTCACCTCCACCGCGCAGCCGCCGGGCGCCTCCCCGCGCAGCTCCTCCAGAGATTGGATGGCGTCCATCACGTTCATGGCGCCCAGCATGGTGCAGTGCGTACCCGCGCAGACCTCGACGACAATCGTAGCCATGGCAGCCCTCCCGATGTTGTTTCCCGTGCGCATTCTACCACGGCGAATCCGGACCCGGAAGGGAATCCGCCAAGGAGCGCGGCAGCTTGTACAAAAAAAGGAGGCGGCGCCTCCTTTTCGTCGTTCTCGCTGTCGCCGGGTCAGCCGGCTTGTGATTGCCCGCCCATCAGCGCCTTCGGGATGTCCTCGAGGCGGGTGAAGCGAAAGTCCGCGTCCTCCTCCTGGAAAAAGCCGTCCGGGTCGAACAGCGCGGACGCGACGCCGGCGTTCTCCCCGGCCCGGGCGTCGATGACGCGGTCGCCCACCATCACGCATTCCCGGCGCTCCAGCCGGTGCAGGTCGATGAGCCAGTTGAGCGCGTCGGGGGCGGGCTTGTCGGGGAACCCCGCCTCCCAGGTGACGAAATCGCGGAACAGCTCCGCCAGCCCGTCCCGCTGCAGCGCCTCCACCGCGGACTTGTTGCGGTGGGTGTACAGGAAATTGACGCCCCCCGCCTCATATACGGCGCGCAGCGCTTCTTCGCACCCGGGGAAGGGGCGCATGGAATCCGGGCCCTCCTCCTCCGCGTGCGTGAAATAGCGCGACAGCAGTTCCTCCGCCCGCTCCCCGGCCAGCGTCTCGCAGGCGTGCCGCAGGGTGGTCTTGGCCAGGGCCTGGACGTCCACGCCCTCGTGGCTCAGGCCCATTTCGTCCAGGCCCTTGCGGACGGCGCGCTCGATGCGCCCGTAGGTGTCGTACAGGGTGCCGTCAAAATCCCAGATGAAGCAGCGGTATTCCTGCATTCAGGCCTTTTTCAGCTCGCTGGTGCAGTGCGGGCAGCGGACGGCGTCGTCCGCCACGGCTTCCCGGCAATAGTCGCACAGCCGCGCGGCCGGCGCCGGCGCCGCTTCCTGCTTCTTGCGGAACTTGTTGATGGCCTTCACGAAGATGAAGATGCTCAGCGCGATGAGCAGGAAGTCGATGATGGTCTGGATGAACAGGCCGTAGTTGAGCGTCGACACGCCCGCTTCCTTGGCGGCTTCGATGGAGCTGTACACGGCGCCCTTCGTGTCGCCCAGCACGGCGAACAGGTTGTTGACGTTCCTCCCGCCGGTGAGCAGCGTGATGAGGGGCATGAATATGTCGTTGACCAGGCTGGCGACGATTTTTCCGAAGGCGCCGCCGATGATGACGCCGACCGCCATGTCCACCACGTTGCCGCGCATGATGAATGCCTTGAATTCCTCCGCGAACTTCTTCATAGCAGGGTTACTCCTCCCCAAATTTGTTGCGCCTATCTTAGCACAGCAGCCAAACAGGGGCAAGCGAGTGTGCGGGCGGGGGGAATCCCTTCCGCGCCGGGGTGAATATATGCGGTATACAATGCATAATCGCGGGATACCGACCCAAAAACATGGGCGGAATGTCTTGACAAGCGCATAAACAATCGGTTAGATTGATATAAATCATACGGGTGTCTGCGCGGCGCGCCGCCCGATGAAAACGCAAGGAGGAATATATGAAGAAGCTCTTGGTTCTGTTGCTCGCGTTTTCCCTGTTGCTGGGCTTGGCCGTTCAGGTCGCCGCGGAGGCCCCCAAGTACAAGATCGCCATCCTGACCGGCACCACCTCCCAGGGCGAGGAAGAGTACCGCGCCGCTGAAAAGCTGGTCGCCGAGAACCCCGGCGTCGTCGTGACGGACACCTATCCGGACAACTTCGCCTCCGAGGTCGAGACCACCATCGGCAAGCTGCTGCAGTTCGCGGAGGACCCGGAGGTCAAGGCCATCATCATGGTGCAGGCCGTCCAGGGCGCCACCACCGCGTTCACCAAAATCCGTGAAATCCGCCCGGACATCCTGCTGCTGGCGGGCGTCGCGGCGGAAGACCCGGCCGACATCGCCGGCGCCGCGGACGTGGTCATGGGCGTGGACGAAATCAACGGCGGCTACCAGATCGTCGAGACCGCCAAGGAATGGGGCGCGGAAGTGCTCATCCATTATTCCTTCGCCCGTCACCTGGGGTATGAGACCATTGTCGCCCGCCTGAACATCATGAAGGAAGAGGCGGAACTGGCCGGCATCGACCTGGTCATGCGCGACGCGCCCGACCCGACCGGCGACGCCGGCATGACCGGCGCCCAGACCTTCATCCTCTCCGACGTGCCCAAGGTCATGGAGGAGTTCGCCGGCAAGAAGGTCGCCTTCTTCACCACCAACTGCGGCATGCAGGAGGCCCTGCAGGCGGCCGTCCTCAAGGAAGCCAACGCCTACTACCCGCTGCCCTGCTGCCCCAGCCCCTTCCACGGCTTCCCGGCCTCCCTGGGCCTGGGCGTCGCGGCGGAAGACTACGGCAACATCGAGTCCTACCTGGGCAAGATGGCGGCCAAGCTGGACGAGCTGGGCGCGGTGGACCGCGTTTCCACCTGGGCCGTCCCCGTCAACATGAGCATGATCCTGGGCGGCTTTGAGTACGCCAAGGACTACATCGAAAACGGCGGCGAGAAGATCAACAAGGACAAGCTGGTCGCGGCGCTGTCCAAGGCCGCCGGCGCGGACGCCACGGTCTCCAGCTACGTCGACGCCAACGGCAACGAGGTGTCCAACTACTTCATGATCCTGTTCGACAACGTGAATTTCCGGGATTACCTGAAATAAGCCGCCAATCGTCGCGGTGATCGCTTCGGGGCCTGCCAGCTTCCCGGCCGGCAGGCCCCTTCCTCATGAACGCCAGTCGGTTCCGCGCTCGGCGGAAGGGACGGAGGTTGGCTTGCCATCAGAATACATTCTTGAGATGAACGGCATCTCCAAGAGCTACGGCGAGAGCGCGGTGCTCAGGGACGTGACGCTCAAGGTGCGCCCCGGTGAAATCCACGCCCTGCTGGGGGAGAACGGCGCGGGCAAATCCACGCTGATGAACATCCTCTTTGGCATGCCCGTCATCCACGGCACCGGCGGGTTCCAGGGCGAAATCCGGCTGGGCGGGGAGGTTTCGCACATCCTGTCCCCGCAGGACGCCATGCAGCAGGGCATCGGGATGGTGCACCAGGAGTTCATGCTCATCCCCG
>JAAZAQ010000312.1 GCA_012514225.1 Clostridiales bacterium
CTTGGTCTTCAGGCCTTCGGGCACCTCCACCGGCTTGCCCTCCAGGCTGAACTGGATTTTGGTCTGCTGCACGTCCCAGGTGACGGACTGGATTTTGCCGTCGGCGTCCAGCACCAGGCTGCACACGGTGGTGTTGACCTGCGCCGCGCCGGCCTTCTCGGCGGTGGCGTCGTCGAGGGAGCCCACGGAGGTCACCATGCCCAGGCCGTGCTTGATGGCCGGGGGTGTGACGAGAAGCGCCTGGCCTTTGGCGGCTTCCAGGTCGGCGGTCAGCGTGCCCACCTGCGCGGTCAGCTCGTCGACCTTGGTCTGCAGTTCCGCTTTGGCGGCCTCGGCGGCGGACTGGGCGGCCTTGGCGGTCTCCAGGTCGGCGGTCAGGGTGCCGATTTGCGCGGTCAGCTCGTCGACCTTGGCCTGCAGCTCGGTGCCGGCAGCCTCGGCGCCGGACTGGGCGGCCTTGGCGGTCTCCAGGTCGGTGGTCAGGGTGCCGATTTGCGCGGTCAGCTCGTCAGCCTTGGTCTGCAGCTCGGTCCTGGCGGTCTCCGCGCCGGACAGGCTGGCCTTGGCGGCTTCCAGGTCTCCGGTCAGCGTGCCGACCTGGCCGGTCAGGTCGTCCAGCTTGCTCTGGAACCCGGTCTTCTCCACTTCGAGGTTCTTGTTGGCTTCATCCAGTTTCTTCTGCACGTCTCCCTTGCCGACAAAGCCAACGATGGCCAGGACGGCGGCGACGATCAGCAGGACGATGGTTACGGTCAACCCCTTTTTCATGAACACTCCTCCTCGTATTGATCTGATCCCCCCGCAATAGTACCCAAACGCTTAGGCCTCGTCAAGGATTTTCGCGGGGCCGCCGCCGCGCCGGGGCGGAAGCGGGCGGGTTTCCCGGCCGCCTCCGCGGATGCACCATTGTACCCGGAAAGCCGCCGCTTGAGTTTGCGCGGCCAAGCGCATATACTGCCCGGCAAGGCCTTTCGGGAAGGCCGGATGCAAAAGCAAGGGAGAGCCACAATGCTGGGGGTAGTGGTCAACGCGGCGGCGGTCATCCTGGGCGGGCTGCTGGGGATGCTGTTCGGGCGCCTGCTCAACGACAGGCTGGCGAAGGCCGCGATGACGGGCATCGGGCTGTGCACGCTGTACATCGGGTTTTCCGGCTCCCTGAAAAGCGCGAACCCGCTGATCCTGATCGCCGCGATGGTCCTGGGCGCTATCGCCGGCACCCTGCTGGACTTGGACGGCGCGGTCAACCGGCTGGGCGAGAAGGCGCAGTCGCTGGCCCGCGGCCGGGGCGGGCGGGTCGCCGAGGGGTTCGTGACCGCCTCCCTGCTCTTCTGCGTGGGGGCGATGGCGGTGACCGGCTCGCTGGACGCGGGGTTGCGGGGCGACAACGCCACCCTGTACGCCAAGTCCGCGCTGGACTTCGTTGCCGCCGCGCTGCTGGCCTCCACGCTGGGGGCGGGCGTGCTGCTCTCGGCGGCGACAGTCATCGTTTACCAGGGCGCCATCGCGCTGGCCGCCGGCCTCATCGCGCCGGCGCTGACCCCGCAGGCCGTCTCGGAAATGGCGGGCACGGGCTCCCTGCTCATCGTCGCCCTGGGGCTCAACCTGCTGGGCATCACCAAAATCAAGGTGGCGGACCTGCTGCCCGCCATCCTGTTCGCGCCCGTCCTCACGCTCATCGCCGGCCTGTTCTGAACGGCCCCCGGTATCCCCGGAATCATATGACAAACGAACGCGCGGCAAGCCGCGCGTCAGACTGTCGAAAAAAGTCTGCGGATCTTTTTTCGATTCGGAGGATTGCTGCGGAATGTTTTCGCTGTTCGCGAAAACGCCCCGCGCGTCCGGCAGAGCCGGACGACACGATGATCATCTGTGGGCTGCCGCCCCCCGAAGCCCCCTGCATCATCGTCTGAAGTAAGGTTTTTTGACAGCCCCACGCGCGGCAAGCCGCGCGTTTTATTTTGGATGGGGTTCAGCGGATGCGCCGGACCTCCAGGTAAAAGCGCTTCTCGTTGGCCTCCCCCATGGAGAAGGTCTTGCGGGGCAGGCGCCCGTGGCGCCGCACGGTCGGAAACAGCGCGCTTTTGGGGAACTCCGGCATCAGGATGCCCGTGCCGCCCCGGGCGGCCGCGACGGAGCGGAGGGCCGCTTCGCCGTGGACGTAATCCAGCGGGAGGGCCGCGCCGTCCAGCAGGCGCTGCACCGCGTCTGTCAGCAGCGCGTCCCCCTTGCCGTTCAGCGCGAGGGGCAGGTCTTCCGCCCCGCCCACCAGGACGATATCGGGCGCCGTTTCAGCCTTGACGGGGCCCAGGGGCGAAAGCACCTCCAGCAGCCGCTGCGCGCCGACGCCGAAAGCCATGCGATGGATGGGCTCGAACAGCAGCGCCTCGCTGTGCAGGTTGACCAGTTCCGCCAACGCGAACCGCGCCGGGTGCGCCTCCTGTTCCTCAGGCGTCAGGCCCGGCTTCTGTTTCTGCCAGGAGGCTTTGGCCGCGGCCAGGGAATGGTTGCCGTCCCCCACCGCGAACAGCAGGCCGCCGGGCGGCAGGCGCTCCCTCAGCGAATCCAGGGCGGACGCCAGGCGCGCGTGGTCCTCCTCCCCGGCCACCCGCCAGCCCCTGACCCGGCCGCCGTCCATCAATAGGGGGATGTCATAAGCCAAAGGCAGGGAATCTCGCTTGCGGTACAGGGGGCCCAGAACGCCGTCTTCCGGGTCGTCGACGAGCAGCATCACGTGGGAGAGCTCCAGGGCGGACTGCTCGCGCACCTTCAGGCGCGGCGGGATGCGGTCGAGCACCGTCTCCTCGGTCGCGCGGATGAGGGAGCGGCTGCCGGGGGCATAGTCGTACGCCTCCAGGTCCACGGCGAGCACCAGGCCGACGCGCTTGCCGGACTGGGTCTCCCGTTCCACCAGGATGAAGCTGCCGGGCAAAACGGAGAACAAGTCCCGCCGCAGGTAGTCTTCCATCGCCTCCCGCACCTGCCGGCCGCGCGCTTCCGTTTCCTCCAGGAAGGCCTCGGGCACCACCAGGCGCAGGGTGGAAGGATGGCTGCCGATTTCCCGCTCGGCAGCCCTCCAGACCTCCGGCTGGGAAGTGTACTGGTCCAGGGCCACCACCGGCCAGAAACGCCCCAGGCCGGGCGCCCGCGGCAGGAGGACGTCCGCGGGCCGGATGCCTGACGCGCGCCAGTCAGTCATGGGCGCCTCCTTCCGTATCGGTATACGATTCCTCCAGCGGCTCCTCCGGGCCGTAGATGACGCGCACCTTGAGGATGTCCGGCTGGGCGGACAGGCGCATGGCGAACTCCCGCAGCACGTCCACCGGCGCGTCGAAGAGCGCGCAGGCCGCGGCGCCCCGGCTGGCGGACACCATCCGGTCGATGTTGATGCCAGCCTCGCCAAACAGGGTGGTCACCTTGCTCAAGACGCCCGGGACGTTGCGGTGCAGCACCATCACGCGCGTGGGATGGGTGGCACGGCCCAGTGTGATGGGCGGGAAGTTGACGGAATTGACGATGTTGCCGTTGTTGAGGTAGTCCTGCGCCTGGTGGACGGCCATGACCGCGCAGTTGTCCTCCGCTTCCTCCGTCGCCGCCCCCAGGTGGGGCAGGATGATGGCGTTGGGAAAGGTGACGACGCGCTCGTTGGCGAAATCCGTGACGTAGCGGCGCAGCCGGCCGTCCTGGAGCGCCTGGCCGACGGCCTCCTCGTCCACCAGCAGGTCGCGGGAGAAGTTGAGCAGCACAGCGCCGGGGCGCATGGAATCCAGCTGGGCTGCGCCGATAAACCCGCGCGTTTTCTCCATCAGGGGGACGTGGATGGACACGAAATCGCAGGCCTCCAGCAATTCGGACAGCTGGGTGACGGGATGGACGGAGCGGGAAAGCTTGAGCGCGAACTCGATGGAGATGTAGGGGTCGTAACCATATACCTCCATGCCCATGCTGACGGCGGAATTGGCGACCAGGTGTCCCACCGCGCCCAGGCCGATGACGCCAAGGCGCTTCCCGCGGATTTCATTGCCGGAAAAGGCTTTCTTTTCCTTTTCGACCGCCTGGGCCAGTTCCGGGCCCGGCGCCTGGGCGCGCACCCAGTTGGCGCCGCCCAGGATGTCCCGGGAAGCCAGAAGCATGCCCGCGACAACCAGCTCCGCCACAGCGTTGGCGTTGGCGCCGGGGGTGTTGAACACCACGACGCCTTGCTCGGTGCAGCGATCCAGCGGGATGTTGTTGACCCCCGCGCCGGCGCGGGCGATGGCCCGCAAGCGCTCGGGCAATTCCGCCTTCAAGAGGTCCGCCGAGCGCACCAACCACAGGTCGCTGTCCTCCCTGCGGCCGGTCAGCGTGAAATTGGGCCCGAGTTCCTTGAGCCCCTTGGGCGAGATGTCGTTCAGGCAGGCCACGGTTCTCTGCTTCAGCATGGGTGCGCCTCCTCAAACTCCCTCATGTAGTCCACCAGCGCCTGCACGCCCTGTCTGGTCATGGCGTTGTACAGGCTGGCGCGCATGCCGCCCACGGAGCGGTGGCCCTTGAGCCCGGACAGCCCCGCCGCTTCCGCCCCCTTGACGAAGGCCGCGTCCAGCGCCTCGTCCCCGGTGACGAAGGTGACGTTCATCAAAGAGCGGCTGCCCTTGTCCGCCGTGCCGCGGAAGAGGCGGCTATTGTCCAGGTAGCCGTACAGCAGCGCCGCCTTCTCCCGGTTCCGCCTCCCCATGACTTCCAGGCCGCCGGACTTCATAATCCAGCGGATGACTTTGCCGCTCATGTACACCGCGTAGGCCGGCGGCGTGTTGTACATGGAGCGCTCCTTCAGGTGGGTGGCGTAGCGCAGCATGACCGGCAGATTGCCGGGCACGTCCTCGCGGACGAGGTCCTTTTTGACGATGACCAGGGTCAGCCCCGCCGGGCCGATGTTCTTCTGCGCCCCCGCGTAGATGAGGCCGTAGCGGGAGACGTCCAGGGGCCCGGAAAAGATGCAGGAGGACAGGTCCGCCGCCAGCGGGACGCCCCCGGTGTCCGGCAGGGAATGGGACTGCGTGCCGAAGAGGGTGTTGTTCTGGCAGATATGCACGTAGTCCGCGTCCTCCCGGAAGGGGACGCCTGCGAGGTCCGGGACCCGGGAGTAGTTACTGTCCTTCGTGCTGGCAGCGACGCGCACGTCCAGGTACTTGCGGGCCTCCTCGGCGGCCTTTTCCGCCCAGGAGCCGCTGAGCACGTAATCCGCCTTGCCTTTTTTCGCCAGGTTCATGGGCACCATCGCGAACTGGGTGGTGGCGCCCCCCTGCAGGAAAAGCACCGCGTAGTCGTCCGGGACGCCGGCCAGCGCGCGGATGTCCGCCTCGGCGCCATAGATGATGTCCTCATAGGTTTTGCCGCGGTGGCTCATCTCCATCACGGACATGCCGCTGCCGCGGTAATCCAGCATCTCGTCCGCCGCCTCGCGCAGAACCTCTTCGGGCATGCAAGCGGGACCGGCCGCGAAATTATACACCCTGCCCATGTCAGCCTCCTGCCCAGCCGCGCCTTCCGGCCTGCTGGATTCTGTTTTGGGTATTTTACCCGGAAAAGCGGCGGCTACCCCCGGAGGGACAGGGGGCGGCGCGGCGCTCAGGCCAGCCTGGCGCCGATGGGCATTGGTTCCGGAAAAACGCGGAGCAAACAAAAAAGCCACGGCGGGAAAACCGCCGCGGCTTATCCAAATCAACGGGTCAGTAGACGGCAGCCACGACCAGACCGTTCATATTGTCGGTGGAGGCTGTGAACTCCCTCGCGCCCGCGGGCACCTGGATGTCCGCATCGCCGTTGCCGCCGGCCACGCGGTAGATTTCATACTTCAGCTCGCCGTCCAGGTAGACCGCCAGGTGGGGGTGGGCGATGAGGTAATCGATATATTCCTCCAGGGACAGCCCCAGGGCCTTCATGACCGCCGCGTGGGGGACGCCGACATAGCGGTAGGTGTCCATCTGCAGGTTGATGCCCGTCTTGTAGGCCTTGTCCACCGTGCCCGCGTCCGGGTAGCCCTGGGTGGGGAAGCGGAAGATGAAGCCGTATTCCCAGGCATGCTCGTTGACCCAGTCGGCCTGGGGCGTCTCCTGGAAGCGCATGTTGTTCAGCGCGATGTCGTTTTTGTCGTACACGTCGATGCTGGCGCTCAGCCCGGTATGATAGTCGCTGGTGCCGGGGAAGGCCACCCGCTCGCGCGCCTTCTCGACCAGGGCGTCACCGGAATAGCGGTCGGCGTACTTCTTGGTCTCGTCCTCCCAGTATTTCACCTGGGTCGCCGCGTCGCGGTAGCCGCCGCGGATGATATAGTGCTCCAGCCCCGCGGCCTTGGCGTCCGCGATCATCTTGTCCAGCGGCGCGATGGCAATGGGCTGCAGGGTGACCGCGGCATTCTCCACCGGCACCCGGTAATTGGTCGTGACACCGACGGAGGCCATGTCCCCCTCCACCAGGGTGAAGTCCGCGGGCATCTCATGCCAGCGGTTGACCAGCATCAGCCCGCCCTTGAGAAGGTCCGCGCGGGTCACGTGGGCCTCGCGGACGTTGGTGATGGGGAACTCGCTGACGTCCAGCACGTCCCAGCCCTGTGCCTGCGGCTCCGGCCAGGTCCGGGTTTCCCCGGCGTTCAGGCTGGCCTGCTGCTCGGCGAGCTTGCGGTTGTAATCCTCGACCAGCTGCTGGTTCTCGTCCTGCACCCGCTGGGCCAGACGGTCCCGCTCGCCCTTCTGGTACTTGTCCATCAGGACGAAACCGGTCGCCAGCAGGGCGAACAGCACCAGCAGGACGATGGTCCATTTCAGCAAGGTGCGGAACGGGTCCGCCTTCTTCGCATTTGACATCTTCAACATCCTTTCGCGCGCGAGCGCAGGTGGACTCCCCTGGAATCTGCCCAAGATATAACAGAAATGTAACAATCTGTCAACGGTTCCGCTTATCCCTGGTGTTTTTATGACAAACCGGGAGTTTCCTCCTCCTGCGCCTCAAGCAAAAGGGCGAGGGTGTCCATCGCGGCCTGCTCGTCCGGGCCTTCTGCCAGAAGCGTCATGACCCGCCCGGACAGGCTGCCCAGGGACAGCAGGCCCAGGGTGGATTTGGCATTGAAGGTGCCGCGGGCGTCCTGCAGCACCAGGCGCGCGGAAAACGACGTGGCGGCGCGCGCCAGCCGGGCGGCCCGGAGGGCCGTAAACGGCAGCGTCCCGCCCAGGGTTACCTTGCGCGTCAGCACACCCGCCTTCTTTCCCGGGTGATTCCCGGCAATCCTTATCCGTCCTGTTCTTCCGCCAGCCGCTTGAGCGCGCGCATCCGGTGCTGGACGCCGGATTTCGACACCGGCGGCTCCAGCAGGGCGCCCAGCTCCTCCAGGGAGGCGTCCGGCCGGCTGAGGCGCAGCCGGGCCATGGCCTCAAGGGCCCTGGGCAGGGAGGACAGCCCGCGGCTTCTGGACAGGGACTCGATGAACGCCACCTGGGCCTGCGCCGCTTCGAGCTGACGGCCCAGGTTGGCCTGGTCGCAGTTGACCGCGCGGTTGGCGCTCCCGGTCAGGCTCTTCTCCGCCCGGCTGTTTTCCATGGACAGCACGGACAGGGACGCGCCTATCAGCTTGAGCAGCTCCGCCACCTGGTCTCCGCCGGACACCGTCACGACCGCGCCGCCGCGCCTTGCGCCGACTGTCGCCAGCAGCCCCACGTGACCCAGCACGCGCCGGAGGCGGAGCGCCCGCGCCTGGTCCTGGTAGAGCCACTCGGCGCGGTAGCGCCGGCGCGGGTCGGACAGGTAGCCGCAGGCCAGGAAGGAGCCGCGCAGGTAGGCGCGCCGGCAGCAGTTGCGCCGCATCACCCGACGGGGGGCGGAAAAGCGCTCCGTTCCCCCGCCGTCCGCCCGCAGCATGCCCTGCTCCCGCAGCAGCCTGCGGCTGTCCTCCGGGGAAAGTTGCAGCAGGTACTGCCTGCGCCCCGCGACCTGCTCCCGCAGCAGCAGCCGCGGCCGGGCCGCCGCCGGCCCTGCGGCGTTGAAGAGGCGAAGCACGCGCTTGACCACCGCCGCGCTCTGCGCCCTGAAGCTCAGCCGGATTTGCCGGTTGCCCATCAGCGTCATGACAGAGGCGCCGAAAATCATCGCGCCCAGCTCGGCGGTCACGCAGCAGCGCCCCGACAGGGGTAGGGTGGCCAGCTCGGCCTTGACCCGGGACGAGAAGCTCACGCCCCGGTTTCCCCGACCAGGCGCACCTCCGGCTCCAGGCGGACGCCGAAGCGCTCCAGCACCCGCTCCTGCACCTGGTCTTTGAGCGCGATGAAGTCCCGCGTCGTCGCGCCGCCCAGGTTGATCAAGAAACCGGCGTGCTTTTCGGAAACCTGCGCCCCGCCCACCGTCAGGCCCTTGAGCCCGGCCTGCTCGATGAGGGCGCCGGCGAAATACCCCGGCGGCCGCTTGAAGAAGGAGCCCGCGCTGGGCCAGGCCAGCGGCTGCTTTTCACGGCGCATCTCCTGAAAGCCCGCCATGGTGGCGTGCAGCGCTTCCCGGCTGCCGGGGGTGAGCAGCAGCGTCGCGCCCAGCACGACCAGGCCTTCCTCCATCATGCGGCTGTGGCGGTAGGCGAAATCCGCCTCGCGGTTGGACAGGGTGACGCGCAGGCCGTCCCGGGTGAGGCAATCCACCGACTCGACGACCTGGGACATCTCCCCGTTGAAGGCGCCGGCGTTCATGACCAGCGCGCCGCCCAGGGATCCGGGGATGCCCGCCGCGAACGCCAGGCCAGCCAGGTTGTGCTCCGCCGCGAAAAAGGCCAGGGCCTTGAGCATCGCCCCCGCCTGGGCCCTCAGGCGCAGGCCGTCCAGCGACATCCTGGCGAACCCTTCCCCGAAATGGACGACCAGGCCGTCGAACCCCCCGTCCGACACCAGCAGGTTGGAGCCGTTCCCGACCAGCAGAACCGGAACCCCCCGCCCTTTCGCCGCGAGGAGCGCGGCGGTTGCCTCGTCTTCACCCCGCGCGTCCAGGAACCAGCGCGCGGGGCCGCCGGTCCTGATGGTCGTATAATCCGCCAAGCGCACCGAAGCTTCAAAGCGGCGCTCGCGCAGCGCTTGCCACGCCCCGCCCAGGTCGCCTGTCATCGTATCCCTCCGTATCGGCAATATCGTATCATGTCAGCAATGTCCGCGCAAGCGCCGTTTGTTCCATCCCCTGCCGTCAGATGAAGAGGCGCTTGCGGATGGCCTCCTTGAGGCCCTTGTTCTGTTCCACACCCGCCAGCATCAGCGCGACCACCACCACCGGAATCGCGGCGTAGACCGACCAGCGGAGGGACAGGCCGCCCAAAATACCAAGGTCCAGCACCATCTCGATGCCGATGAGCCACAGCGCGAACAGGGTGACCAGCACGGCGGCGCGGTAAAGCTTGCGCACCTGCTGGCGGCGCCAGGCCAGCAGCATCGCCAGCACAATCAGGCCGGTGAGCAGCAGCAGCGGCAGCACCACGCCCAGGTACCAGGAAAAGCCGTCGTTGAGCGCGGCGATGAGCGCCAGGTAGCCGCACAGCGCGAGTACATCCAGGGCGACGGCGAAATAGGGGCGGCGCAGGCTGAACAGCAGCGGCACGGCGAGGAAGCACCAGAGCATGACGAGGGCGCCGATGACATAGGGCGACCAGTTGCCTCCGCCGTCTATCAGGTCGAGCACCAGGGAAACGAGCATGGGGATGAGAATCGCGACGAGGGACAGCAAGCGCGCGTAGCCCCGGTCGATGCGCACGGCGGCTTCCTCCACCTTCTCCGGGTAGGCGCCTTCGGAGGGAGGGGACGGCGGCTGGAGGGGGTTGTACACCGGCGTCTGGCACAGCGGGCAGGACTTGAGTTCCCCCGCGAGCTTCACGCCGCACTGGACACAGTAGGACAAGGCTTCCTCCTTTTCAGGCCGGGCTTACGACTCGTTGCTCTGGACAAACACGGGCACACCCAGGTCGACGAGCGAGGTAAAGAAGTCGCGCTCCACGAGCGACTCCTGGATGGTGCGGGAAAAGTTGACGCTGGTCCGGCCAAAGGCGCTGACGACCGCGCAGGAAATCGGCGTGCGCTGCGCGGGCCCCAGGATAATTTCAACCTGTTTCACATACGCCCCCATCCGGGGGGGCAGGTCGACCTGCCCCAGGTTGGTCAGCGTGCTGGTCATGTAGCTTTCCCCGGTGAAGCGGTACATCATCTTGAGCACCAGGGTTTTGACGAACAGGGGCGCGGCGCGCAGCAGGGCGTTGCGCTCCGCCTGGACGTTGAGGGAAAAGCGGGCGTTGAGCGCCTTCTCCGCCGTCTCCAGCCCCATATAGTGGCCGACCAGCGCGATGAGCTCGTCCAGGCTGTATCCGCCCAGGCCGGTGTCGACGGGGACGTTGACGTAAAAGGAGAAGTTTCGCAGGGTTTGCGAAGGGTAGTAGCGCCGCAGGTTGACCGGCACGGACAGCTTGACCGGCCTGCGTCGGCCGCGGGCGCTTTGCGCCTTGCGCGCGATGAGCGCCTTGAGCAGCAGCGCGCATAGCAGGGTGTTGACCGTGGCGCCGCGGTTCCGCGCGGCTTCCTTCAGGCGGCCCGTGTCCATCACCCCGGTCGTGACGCGCAGCAGGCCGGCCTTGCCCGGCGTCCCCCGCAGCTGCCAGGCCTTGCGCTCCGTCCGGGGGCGGGTGGCGCCGCGGGCGTATTTCGCGAAGGAATCCTCCCATTCCTCCGGCCGGGGCTCGTCGCGCGTATCCAGCACCGGAGGGGCGGCGGGCGTCCGCTCGCCGGTCCGCAGGAAGAGGTATTCCGCGACAAGGGTGCCCAGGAAGGTGAACGCGCCGCTGCCGTCCGCCAGCGCATGGAACACCTCCAGCGCGACGCGCTTCCGGTGGACCCGCAGGCGGAACTGGAAACCGCGGCCGGCCGTCAGGTTGATGGGCAGCATGGGGTTGCGCGCGTCGGGCTCCACCACGGGCTCGCGGCCCTGGCGCTCGAAGTAGTGCCAGAACAGCCCGCGCCGCAGGCGGTAGGAGAACAGCGGGATGCGCCGCAGGGTCGCCTGCAGCGCCTGCTGCATCAGGGCTTCATCCACGTCCTCATCCAGCGTCATGGATACGCGGAACAGCGGCATCCAGCCCTTGGTGCGCGCGGCGGGATAGATCTTTGCCGCGTTGTCCAGGCGCAGCCATTCGGGAATCGGCCGCTGCGGCTTCTGGCTCACGGCGCGGCGTCCAGGAAATCCCGCAGCATCGCCTGCGCCTGGCGGGCTTCCGGCACGGGGTAGAGCGGGTAGACGTGCCACATGCCCGGCTCCGTATGGAGCTTCGCGTCCACCCCCGCCGACAGCAGGCGGGCGTGCAGTTCCTCCGCCTCCGACAGCAGGATTTCGTCGCCGCCGGCAATCAGGAGCGCCGGGGGCAGGCCGGACAGGTCGCCAAAGAGCGGAGAAACAAGCGGGTCCCGGGGGTCGTGGCCGGCCAGGTAATAATTCGCCGCCTGCCGCAGGCCCTCGCAGCTGAGCAAGGGGTCGCGGCCCATGAGCCGGCAAGCCTCCAGGGACTGGCTCAAATCCAGCCAGGGGGAGAGCGCCACGATGCGGGCGGGCTGGGGCAGGCCCAGCTCCTTGAGCTTCAGCGCCAGGCCGAAGCACAGCCCGCCGCCGGCGGACTCGCCGACCAGCGCGACCTCCTCCGGCGCATAGCGCGAGAGAATCCGCCGGTAGGCCTCCACCGCGTCGTCCAGCGCCGCGGGAAAGGGATGCTCCGGCGCCAGCCGGTAACCCAGGCACAGGCAGGCCCGGCCGGTTTCCAGCGCCAGCATACCGCCGAAGCGCCGGGCATAGGCCAGGCTGCCTGCGGTGTAGGCGCCGCCGTGCAGGTAGAGGACAGCCCCCTTCAGGTGATCCCGCCGCGGGTAGAGCCAGGCCGCCTGGCAGTGGGTGAGCCGCACCGGGCGGGAATAGGTTTTGTTGGCCGCCGCCCTGGACCCCAGCAGGGCCAGCGCGTCCTGCAGCTTGCGCTGGCGCTGCAGGTCCATGCCGTTGATGAGGGGGTTGAGCAGGCTGATCTGCGCCTTGAGCAGCGAACTGATGACGCTGGGCACCCGCACACCTCCCCTCCCTGAAAACCGCCTGATTGTACCACGGGCGGCGCGGGCGGACAACGGAACGGCCGCCCGGCGCGTTCCTGCGCGCCGCGTTGACTTCGCCCGGATTCCCGGTTATCATTTATCCGGAATGAATATCGGGGAGGTTTCCATGAAAAGGGCGCTCTCTTTCCTTTTCGCGCTGTTGTTTGTTTTGGCCGTTTTACCCTCCGAAGCGTCAGAACCGAAGCGGTATTCTGACGGGACCTACCTGGTCGGAAGCGATATCCAGCCGGGCCTGTACCGGGTCGAGCTGTCATCCTCCTTTATGCCGATGGGGTATATCGAACGGCTGAAGGGCCTGTCGGGCGACTTCGAGGACATCATCAGCAACGAAATGCTCCTGGGGGACGGGTACTTCGAAATCCCGGAAGGCGACAAGGCCGTCTCCCTCCAGGGCATCGAGATCTACCGGATTGACCTGGACACCTACCGGCCGGAGCCCGGAAGCGAGTTCTCCGACGGGATTTACCTGGTGGGTTACGACATCCTGCCCGGCACATACCGGGTAAAGCTGGAGGACAGCGGGCTGGGGATGGGCTATACGGCGCGGCTGCGCGCGGTGCGGTACGATTTTGACGACATCATCGCCAACGACGTCGTGACCGGCGACGGGTACCTGGAAATCAAGCGCGCCGACTTCGCGGTCAAACTGCAGGGCGTCACGCTGACCCCCGCAAAATAAGGGCTTCAGCGGCGCGCGAAACCGCCGCAAGGCTGTGCGGAGCGATTCCCGCTCCCGCGACGGCCGCCTTTATGCTAATCGACGCGGCCCCGGAAAAACCGCGGGGGGGGACTCCGGCAGTTTGGAACAATGATCGCAAAGCATCCGGAAAACAAGGAGGAATCGGTGATGAAACGTCTGGTCGCGCTGCTGGTGGCCGTACTTCTGGCGCTTCCCGCGGTTTCGTACGCGGACTACAAGGATTCCGAGGCCTTCAACGTGGCCAAGCGAATCATCGAGCAGACGATGGAAGAGCGCGGCTGCTCCGACTTCCGCTTCGCGATATTCGACTACAACGTCCACCGGGAGGGCGATTTGTACGCCGTCTATTCCGACGTCAAGTACGTCGACCGCCGGGGAAAAAACCAACGGGATTATTTCGCGCTGATGTTCAGGGAAACGAACGACGGATACGAGCCGCATTTCCTGTCCATGGGCGCGCTGTTCTACATCCTGCCGGACGGCTTGCAGGTGACGGCCGAATAAGCCGGCGCCGCCGCCCGGACGACACGATTCCGGTTGTAAACGGCGCCATCAGGGGAGAAACCATGACCAGAAAACCCATAACCCAGGCGGAGGTTGACGCCGCCAGGCAGCGTTACGCCAAGGAGGCCGAGGAGCGCTGGGGGCATACCCAGGCCTGGCGGGAGAGCCAGCGGCGCAGTCAGACCCCGCAGCAGGAGGCAGACGCCGCCAATGCCGCGGCGGACATCTTCCGGGCCTTCGGGGCGCTGGCCGGCACCCCGCCGGAGGCGCCCGAAGCGCAGGCCCTGGTCCGGCGCTGGCAGGAGCATATCAGCGCCCACCACTACCCCTGCACCCGGGACATCCTGGCCGGGCTCGGGGAGATGTACACGCAGGACGAGCGCTTCCGGCAGAGCCTGGACGCGTACGGGGAAGGCACCGCCGAGCTGATGCGGGACGCCATCCGCGCCTA
>JAAZAQ010000313.1 GCA_012514225.1 Clostridiales bacterium
AACATCACGATGATGGGCACCATGGCCAGCAGCGCGGTGGTCATCAGCAGGTTCCACTTCTTTACGTAGGCGCCGGCGAAGGTGGTCACCGCCAGGGGGATGGTCTGCACCTCGCTGCCGCCGACGACCAGCAGGGGTAGCAGGTAGTCGTTCCAGATCCAGATGCCGTTTAAGATGGCGACAGTCATCACCGTCGGGGTCAAAAGCGGCAGCACCACCTTGAAGAAGATGCCGGGCTGGGAGTAGCCGTCGATGGTCGCGCTTTCCTCCAGCGCCAGGGGGATGCCCTTGATGAAGCCGTGGAAAATGAAGATGGACAGGGAGCAGCCGAAGCCCAGGTAGGCGAAGGTGATGCCGTGCACGGTGCCCAGCATCCGGAAGCCCAGGGTGTCTCCGATGCCCTTCAAGAAATACACCAGGGGATACATGACCACCTGGAAGGGGATGACCATCGCTGCGACGAAGAGCACGAAGGCGAAGCGGGAGAAGCGCGAGCGGTTGCGCACCAGCACCCAGGCGGCCATGGAGGAGAAGAAGATGATGACCACCAGGGACACGGCGGTAATCAGCGCGCTGTCTATAAAGGCGCCCAGCAGGTCGGTGACCGGGTCGTTGAAGACCGCGGTGATGTTTTCCCAGAGGTTGCCAAGGTCCGTGGGCGGCGCCGCGGGCGAGAGGGTGATCTGGTCATAGGTTTTGCTGGCGTTGAAAAACACGATGACAAAGGGCGAGAGCACCAGCAGCACCAGCAGGACGGCCAGCGCCTCCAGCAGGAAGCGGTTCAGCCGGCGCGGGCCCTTTTTCGGGCCGGACGCGGCGGGGTTCATGGCCTTGACCGTCATGCCTCCACCTCCCTTCGCTTGCCAAGGGTGACCTGAATCAGCGAGAAAACGACCAGCACGATGAACAGCACCACGCTCATCGCCTGCCCCTTGGCCAGCTCCTTGGTGGTGATGGACTTGTTGTAGATGGTCAGCGTGAGCAGCTGGCTGGAGTTGACCACCTGCCCCATGAAGCGGGCGGAAGGCCCGCCGTTGGTGAGCGCGACGTTAAGGTCGAACATCTTGAAGGAGTTGACGATGGTCAGGAAGAGCGAGACGGTGAAGGCGTTGGCAATCATCGGGATGAGCACCCGGGTGACCCGGCGGAAATAGCCGGCGCCGTCCACCGTGGCCGCCTCCATGACCTCAACCGGCGTGGACTGGATGCCGGCGACGAAAATCAGCATGATGTAGCCCGCGTACTGCCAGGTATTGACGATGGACATGCCCAGGATGACGGTGTCCCTGCTGGTAATCATGGACGTGGCGCCCAGGCCCAGCTGGGCGGTGACGGAGGTGAAGAACACGTTGAACATGAACTGCCAGGTGTAGCCCAGCACGATGCCGCCGATGAGGTTGGGCACGAAGAAGGCCGCGCGGTAGAGGTTCCTGCCCTTGACCTGGCTGGTGACCAGCAAGGCCAGCAGGAAGGCCACGACGTTGACCAGCACGACGTTGATGGCTGTATACAGCAGGGTGATGAGGAAGGAATAGAGGAAGTCGACGGACTGGAACATCTCCCGGTAGTTGGCGAAGCCGACAAAGGTCACGTCCGTGCGCACGCCGTTCCAGTTGGTGAGGGAATAGATGATTCCCTGGAAAAACGGCAGGATGACCACCAGCGTCAGCGCCAGCAGGCTGGGGCCCAGGAACACGGCGTCCCAGGCCTTGCTTCTCTTCATATGCCCACCTCCATCCCTTCCTGGTAAAAAGCGGGCGCCAATCTGTAATTGGCGCCCGCCGGGGTTCCGTTTACTGCTGGGCTGCGAGTTCCTGGGCGAGCTTGGTGAGGTCCGCCACCAGGAAGGTCACGCCTTCGTCGCTGTGGTCCTGCGCGAAAACGTCAAAGATGGGCGCCAGCTTGCTCTGGCCGGTGCCGGCCGGCAGCTTGCCGAAATACACGCCATAGTTGCCGCCCGCGGCGTTGGCGCGCACCAGCGCCTTGGAGAAGCCGCCGGAGGGCTGGAGGGTCACGTTCTTGAAGGCGGGCACCATGCCGGCCTGGTTGACCATGTAGTCGGCGCCTTCCTCGGAGTAGACCAGGAAGCTGAGGAAGTCCTTGGCCGCCTGGGCCTTCTCGGGGGAAATCTTGTTGTTGATGACGTAGAAGCTGGGGGCGAAGAGGTAGAGACCCTTGAACTCCTGCTTGTCGTTGAAGGGGTGGCTGATGTAGTCGTATTCAAACGCCACGTTCATCGCCTTGAGGCTGGGGTCAATCCAGTTGCCCTGGTGGATGAAGACGGCCTTCTGGTTGGCGAAGGGAGCCAGCTGGTTGTCGTAGGTGCCGGTGGCCAGCACAGTCTGGTCGGAGTAGTCGAACAGCAGCTTGACATACTTGGCATAGTCGTTGAGGCGCTCCTCCTCGACCTCACCCTTGTTGAACTTATCCGCCACGGAGGTGTCGGTGAACTCCAGCCCGCCGCCCAGGTAGACGGAGAAGTTGTGGTGGCCGGCCACCCACCAGGTGCCGCCGGACACGCTGGCGGCCATGGACAGCACGGAGTCGATGCCCAGCTCGGCCTTCATCCCGTCGATTTTCTTGAAGGCTTCCTCCAGCTTGGAGTAGGTGGTCAGCTCCGCCGGGTCGACGCCGGCCTTCTTGAGCAGCTCGACGTTGTAGCCCAGGCCGAAGCCCTCGATGGCGACCGGGAAGCCCACGACCTTGCCCTCGGGGTCCTTGTAGGCCAGGGTGGTTTCCTCGTTCCATTTCTCGCCGGACAGGTCGGTCACATAGTCCTTCCACAGGCCGTAGTCGCCGTCGCCCTCGATGACGAAGAGGTCGGGCAGCTGGTCGGCGGTGTGCTTGGCCGTGAGGTTGCCGGAGTAGTCGGCGCCGCCGCCGACGGACTCGACCTTCACGGTGACGCCCTCGGTCTTGTCGCTGTAGAGCTTGGCGAAGTTCTGCAGGGCTTCGCTGATTTCCACCTTGTTGTTATACAGGGTCAGCTCGATTTCCGCGAAGCGGGGACGGCGGCCAGGCCCAGGATGAACAGGGCGGCCAGGGTGAGGGACAGCAGTTTGCGCATGTTTTCCTCCTTGTCGGTTTGTCGTTTCCGCGGACGGCGGCAGCCGGACTCCGGCGGGACCGTTTTCATCCGCTTTGTCTGTTTTTACCCGCTCGGGCAGCGGATTAAGCGGAGTTGCCATTGATTTGGCGAAATATTTACCAATATCGTTAAAACGCGCGGCCGGACGCGGGATATTCCACCGAAAGGCAAGCGGGAATAAGACAAACCAAATAAAAACAACCGCCTGTCTTGATGGGCTGGCGGGACGCCCCGAGGGGCATCATGTGACGAACGCCCTGCCGGCCCGGCGGCATCGGCTGAATTTTCAGGGGACAGACGCCTGGCCGTCATGGCGGAAGCAGCCCGGCTCGTGGTCGTTGACCACGCCGACGGCCTGCAGGAAGGAATACACGATGACGCTGCCGACGAAAGCCATGCCGCGGCGTTTCAGATCCCGGGACAGGGCGGAAGACAGGGGGCTTTCGCAGGGGACGGGAAACCCCCTGAGCGGAACCGGCCTGCCGCCCGTCCACCCCCAGAGATAATCGGAAAAGCGGCCGGACGCCGCCTGGATGTCCAGAAAAACCCGCGCGTTGCGGATGGCCGACTCGATTTTCAGGCGGTTGCGCACGATGCCTGGGTTTCCCATCAGCCGGGCGACGTCGCCCTCCCCCATCCGGGCGACCCGCGCCGGGTCGAACTGCAGGAAGGCCTCGCGGAAGGCCTCCCGCTTGTTGAGGATGGTCTGCCAGGACAGCCCGGCCTGGAAGCCCTCCAGCACCAGCATCTCAAACAGGTGCCGGTCGTCATGGGAGGGCGTGCCCCACTCCAGGTCGTGGTAGCGGGTGTAGGTTTCGTCCTTCCCCCGCGCCCAGGC
>JAAZAQ010000314.1 GCA_012514225.1 Clostridiales bacterium
CCGCTGATGGAAAAAAACGGCACCTTGGCTTCGCCTGCGACCGCTTTGGCCAGCAAGGTCTTCCCCGTGCCCGGAGGGCCCACCAGCAGCACGCCCTTTGGAATGCGCGCGCCCAGGTCGAGGTATTCCTTCGGGTTCTTCAGGAAATCGACGATTTCCCTCAGCTCTTCCTTTTCCTCGTCCGCGCCGGCGACGTCCGCGAAGGTGATCTTGTTTTTCGCAGGGTCGACCATGTTGGCGTGGCTCTTGCCGAAATTGAGCACCTTGCCGCTGCCGCCGGTCTGCTGGCGCATGATGAAAAACCAGAAGGCCATGACCAGCCCCATGGTCAGCACGTAGGGCAACAGTTCCATGTACCAGGGCGTCACGATGGGCGGCAGGTAGTCGACCGCGAAGCTGAGGTCGTTGACGCTGACGCGGTCCAGCGGGACGTTCTCCCGCGTGGCCTGCATCGTGCGAACGGTGTCGATGAAGTCCGGCCCGATGGTCGTCTCGAAATCATACCGGGCAGGATAGTCCGCCCTGGATATCGCGCTGTTGACGTTCAGGCCGATGAGCTGGGTGCCGCGGATGGAAACGCGGTCCACGGCGCCGTTTTCAATCCGGCTGAGCAATTCGGGATAGGTGATGCGGTTCGTCTGCCCGCCCATGCTGTCGGAAATCAGGAAAGCCAGCAGCATAAACGCCGCAATCATAATCAAGTAGCCAATCGGGCCACGGGTCTTGCGCAATCGTCAGTCCTCCTCGCAGTTAAGGGTTCAAAGGATTATACCACGCGGTCAAAAGGATTCCAAAAGTCCAGCCTACGCCTCTTCCATGTAAATCCTCGGGTGAAGCACGCCGATAAGCGGCAGGTTGCGATACTTCTCCTGGTAGTCCAGGCCGTAACCGACGACGAACTCGTTAGGAATCCTGAAGCAGGCATAGTCCACTTCCAGTTCAGTCCTCCGCCGGACCGGTTTGTCCAGCAGCGTCGCCAGGCGCACGGATCTCGCCCCCCGCTCATGAAGCACTTTTTTGATATAGGAAAGCGTCAGCCCGCTGTCCACGATATCCTCGACGACCAGCACGTCCTTGTCCAGCACGTCATGGTCCAGGTCCTTGAGAATCCGGACGACGCCGGAGGTCTTGGTGCTGCTGCCATAACTGGAAATCGCCATAAAATCCGTGGTCAGCGGCAGGGAAACCTCGCGCATCAGGTCGGAGAAAAAGACCGCCGCGCCTTTGAGAATGCAGACAAAGACCGGCGCTCTGCCCGCATAGTCAAGGCTGACCCGCTCCCCCAGCCGTCGGACGGCGTCCTGGATTTCTTCGGCGGATATCAGCACCTTCTCCAGGTCGTCATACAAACTGCATTCCCGGTTCATTTTCGCCCTCCTCCAGGATTTCGTCAGGCAGCAGCCCGATAAACTCAATCTTCGAAGCACGCGTCGTATGCTCCGTCACGGCAGCCGTTTTGCCGGGGCCGTACCCCGGCACCCATAAAACCAGGCCGTCCTCGCGGGCGTAGACCGGCCAGAAGGTTCGGAGCGGCTCGTCCACGCGCCGTGCGCTCAGATACTTGCGTAGCGGCTGGCTCCCCTGCTTTCCCAGTAGTTCGATCCGGTCCCCCGGCCGCGCCTGCCGCATGGAAGCGCCGGCAAGCCTGTCCGCGTCCAGCACCTGCCATTTTCTGTCGCCTTCGGGCGCCGGCTCCGTGTCCGTCATTGTTGGAGACAGAAATGCAGCATGCGTTGATTCTACCGCTTCAGGCAAAATATGCAACCTCTTCCTGCTGAAATAGGCCTTGAAACCTTCAGGCAGGCTCAAAAAAGATGCTTCCTCGCTTGGAAGCAGCTCCCGGAGCGCTTCGGTCCAGGCAAAGTCCAGCGGAACGCCCGCCCCGGCCGCCAAGGTCCTAAGCGCCCTCCGTTGAACAGCCAGGGGCTGTGCAAGCAAGGAATCACGCATCAAATAGTAAAATGGCGGCTCTCTTTTCGCGTTGCGGCAAAGCCATCGGGCTGCCACAGCGTCCGCCGCCTCTTTTTCAGCGTACAGAAGCTCGGACGCGGAAGCCACGCGTGAGACAACGCCTGGAGCCATTTCATCCATCAGCGGCAGGAGGCAATTGCGGATGCGGTTGCGCGTGAATCCCTGATCCAGGTTGCTTTCATCTTCCACCCAATCGATTCCGCAGTTTTGCAGATAGGCTCTGAGTTCCTCCTTACCGACCCGCAGGAAGGGCCGCCAGTACGGCGCGCGCCACTCCGGCATTACGGAAAGGCCGTCGAGGCCCGCGCCACGCATCAGGTGCATCAGGAAGGTCTCCGCCTGGTCACCCGCGTGATGGGCCAGGGCGACCGCGTCAAAACCGGTTTCAGCAAGCACGTGAACAAACGCCCGGTAACGCGCTTCGCGGGCGTTGGCTTCCAGGTTTCCTTTTGGGGAAACGCTTACTTTCTTTGTGAGGAAAGGGATTTTCAACGATAATGCCTGTGCCGCGGCAAGTTTTTCTTCTGCGTCCGCGGATTTGCGCAGCCCGTGGTTGACGTGCACGCAGGCAAGCTCCAAGGGCAACTGTCTGGAAAGCGCGACCAGGGCGTGCAGAAGGGCCGTGGAATCGGCACCGCCGGAAAACGCGACAAGAACGCGTCCGGGGCTACCGACGCGCCGATAGGATTGCTCCACCCCCCTCAAAAAAGGCGGCTCTTGGTTCATGCCCCTATTCTAAACGCGGTTTTCGGTCGATTCAAGGCTTTCACGTGTTTCATCATGATTCTGTTGAATGCAAATTCACATTTCGTTCATAATCGATATTTGACTTTCTTTGACCTTGTGGTTATAATAAGGATGCCGGGCAAACCGGACAAGATTCGCAAGGATAAACGAGGAGGACACAAAATGTTTACAATGGTTCCCTACAGGCGCTATCTGAGCAGGCCAGCCAGGACGGTCGACTCGATTTTCTCAGACCCCTTCTTCCGCTCTTTCTTCAACAGCGCGGACGGCATGAATGCAAGCGGTTTCCGTGTGGATATCCGCGAAAAGGACGACGCCTACCTGATCGAGGCGGAGCTGCCGGGGCTCAGCGAAGACCAGATCAACCTAACGGTCGACGAGGGCATGCTGACCATCAGCGCCGACTACCAGAGCGAGAACAGCCAAGAAGACAGCGGAAGGCTCTATTGCGAGCGCCGCAGCGGGCATATGGAACGCAGTTTCAACCTGGAGAACATCGACGCGGACAACATCGGCGCCAACTACAAGAACGGCATCCTGTACGTGACGCTGCCGAAGGAAAAGCCCGAGGAGAAGATTGTGCGCCGGATTCCCGTCAAGGCGGAAGCCACTGAGAACAAGGAAGAAGACAAAGGCTAAACATTCCACACCCAGTATGGACGCCCGACGCCAGCAGGCGCCGGGCGTTTGCCGATGCCAGAAACAATCATCAGGCCGCGCATGGGCGGTAGGGATTGCCAGCCGCGCCCGCTATACCCGTCAAGCTTGACGCGCCAAACACGCAACCAGTAGAATAACAAAGGAACGTGGAAAGGGAGGGGTGACGCGGTGAACCTGATGAACCGTCTGGAGCGGGCGCTGTACCGCTTGCGCGTCGCGCCCTTTTTCCGTTATGTCGTGTTCGCGATGGCCGGCATCTATATGTTGGACATGATTTTCCCCGCCTTTGGCCTCATCGGCCGGATGGCACTGATTACGCCGCTAGTCTTTCGCGGCCAGGTATGGCGGCTGGTCACCTTTTTGCTCATCCCGCCCCTGTCCGCCAGCATCCTGCAGGTCGCCCTCACGCTGTATTTTTACTACTTCGTGGGCACCGCGCTGGAGGCGCGCTGGGGCGCCCGCCGGTTCCTGCTGTTTTACCTCATCGGCGCCGCCGCGGCGATGGCCGCGGGGTTGCTGACGGGGGTGGGGACCAACGAATACCTGAACCTATCCCTCTTCTTCGCCTTCGCCATCCAATACCCAAATTTCGAACTGCTGCTTTTCTTCATGCTCCCCGTCAAGGTGAAGTGGCTCGCGCTGCTCAACGGGGTGTACTACGTCTATCGCTTCGTCAACGGCTCCTGGCCTGTCCGCGCGGCCATCGTGGCCAGCCTGGTCAATATCCTGCTGTTCTTCGGGGGCGACCTGCTGAACCTGGCGCGCGCGCAGATCCAGCAATGGAAGCGCCGGCAGCAGTTCCGACGAAATTCCCGCTGAGGGACTGACCACCTTATCGCCGCGCAATGGCAATTGGGCTTCACTCAAGTTGCCCGCTTCGGAAAGGCGGTGTCAGACTGTCATCAACCTGACGACAGAGGGAAAGGCAGGGGGAATCGGGGGGCAGCTGCCCACCGATTATTGATTCGCGGACTCTTTTTGATAAGGAAACCGCCTGGACGGGCGGTTTCTGTATGATGGGATGAGCGCAGACTGTAAGCCGAGTTCTGTCTTGGACGGCCATCTATCTGCGCGGCCGGTCGCCAGGCCGCTGTAGCGATGGTCGGGGACGGAGCGGGCCGCTCATATGCCCCCGGTTATCTTGCACCAGGTGGGGTTTACAGGACGGACCAGTCGCCAGGCCGCCGGTGCGCTCTTACCGCACCTTTCCACCCTTGCCGATTGCTCGGCGGTATCTCTCTGTTGCACTTGCCTTGGAGTCGCCTCCACCAGCCGTTAGCTGGCACCCTGCCCTGCGGTGCTCGGACTTTCCTCATGCCTCTCGGCACGCGGCCGCCCGTCTGCCTCATCGAATCAATCCGGTTTACCCGATAATCAGCCTCCCGCAGGTCTCGCATTCGACCTGCTTGCCGGAGCGGATGGCGGCGAGGACGGAGGAAGGGAACCCCATGTTGCATCCGCCGCACTGCCCGTTGAGCAGCTTCGCCATCGGGGGCGTGCAATGCTGCTTGATGGCGGTGTAGCGGGCCAGGTACTCCGGCTCGATGCCCTTCTTCTTTTCCTCCGCCGCCAGGCGGAGCTGATCCAGGACCTCCGACTTTTCCTTGAACTCCTGGTCGTACTCCACCCGGAGCGCGTCAAACTCTTCCTTGGACTTGATTGCCCGCACCTTGATATCCCGCTGCTTCCGGTCCCGGTCCTCCGCGCTTTTTCGCACGCGGCGGATTTCCTGCTCGTAGTCCCCCAGCGTCAGGTTGAGCTGGTCCGCTTCCGCCACGTACTGGCCGATTTGCTGGCTGGTCTGGGCGGGCTCGCTCTCCACGCGCTTCTGCAGCTGCTTGAGCTGGTCGTCAGCGAGAGAAACCGCGTCCTTGAGCGCGTCCATCCGGTCGGACATCGCGACCAGCTCGTTCTCCAGGGTTTTCAGGCTTTCCTGCTGGTCGCGGATATAGTCGCGCAGCTTGAGCAGCTTCTGGCGCTTGGGCGACTGGCGGATGGAATGCGCCATGTTGTCCGCCTCGGTGTCAGCCTGTTGATACTCCCATAAAAGATCCAATTGCGTCATCGTTTCCTCCCATAGCAGGTTCAGGACACCCGGTAGGGAAGGCTGCCGGAGACCCGAACCTGTACAGAATATTGTAACTGATTCATTCCCTCTTGTAAACCGAG
>JAAZAQ010000315.1 GCA_012514225.1 Clostridiales bacterium
AGAGGACAAGCGCGCAGGCAAGCAACAGAATGAGCGACGGTCTTTTCAAAGAGGTTCCTCCTTGTTGTTCTCTTCCGGCACGTCCTCCGGCAAGGCGGCTGCGGACTTTTTCCTGATGCGGATGGAATAGGTCTGGTCCGCGATGACGGCGAAAAAACCGGCGATGATGAACAGGTAGTAGGTGATGAACCGCCAGATGAGCAATGCGGCGAAAATCAGGGAATCCGGGAAGAAACTTCTGAAAAACAGGTAGAACCCGCCTTCCTGGGCGCCGGAGGCGCCGGGGAGCGGGGTGAAGGACGCGGTGATGTACAGCAGGAACTGGATGGTGATGACCTGCAGGTAGTTATGCTCCGTCAGGTAAAAACCCCGGTAGATGAAATAGATGACGCTCATCAAGGCGGTGACCTGCACGAGCGATATAAAGAACAGCACCAGGAACTGCAGGGGCTGCCCCGTGAGGATTTCGACGCTGGAATGAAAATCGTTCAGGGACGCGTCCATGCGCGAGGAGGTCTTCGCCTTGTCCTTTACAATGCGGAATCGATGGGCGAGGTTGACGAAGAACACGATGACCGCGCGCACCAGGTTGCGGTTGATGGCCAGCAGGATGACCACGCCGACCATCAGGGAGTTGAGGAAGAACCCCACCACGACCAGCCAAACCCCGCTGCCCAGCACGCTGAAGACATACTTCCCGGAGACCGCCCACAGGACAGCGCCGATTAACAGCAAGGCGCACTGCCAGCAGAAAAACTTGACCGCCAGCGCGGAATACCCCACGCCGGAGGCGATTCCCCGCTTTTTCAGCGCGAAGGCCTGCATCGGCTGCCCGCCGGTCGCCGCGGGCGTGATGGAGGAATAATACATCCCGATAAGCCCGACGAGGCTGCACGCCTTCCAGGTCGTCTTAACCTGCTGGAATGAAAAGAAAATGCGCAGGATGAGCCCTTCCAGGAGCACATGCGCCGCAAAACATCCCAAAGCGCCCAGCAACCACCAGGGGTTGATGGAGCCGAAGGCGTTGACGATCTGGGTGACGTCCCCCGCCTGCGAAACAAGGTACAATACCAGGAGCAGCGTCAGAACGATGAAGCCGATATTCAACAGCGTGCTGCGCTTTTCCTTGGTCAGTTTCGCCATACGCCCTTTCCGTGCAATCCCTTGAATTTCTTTGAAAGTATAGCATAGCGCCCGGCCTTTGTCACGGAACGGCGCGTTGTGCCACTTTGCGCGGTGTGGTAGAATGCCTTGGGAAATCAAGGAAAATCAAAACGCGACAGGAGGCCGGCCCAATGAGTGAGAACGCGGAGAAGACGCTGCGCATCGGCAGCTGCATGCCGGGGAACGCCGAAAGCGAATGGTTCCAGCCATTCCTGGACGCGGGGTTTGAGGCGCTGTCGGTCAATTTCCATATGGAATACTATGGCGTCAACATTGAGCAGCAGGGGCCACGCATGAAGGCTGCGGCGGCAGAAAAAGGAGTCGAAATCACCACCCTGGGCGTATACAGCAACCCCGTCCAGATCAAGGAGCACGTCAGGCAGCTGGAACGGGCGATAGACGCGGCGCCGCTGTACGGTGCCAAATTGGTGTCCACCTTCGCCGGCGCAATGGAAGGCCAGCCGATGGACGCAGCCTTCAAGCGGTTTGGCGAGGTATTCCGGGAACTGTGCAAGCGGGCCGAGGACAAGGGCGTCCGCATCGCGCTGGAGAACTGCCCTATGGGCGGCACCTGGCAGCGGGCGACCTGCAACGTCGCCATCAACCCCAGGGCCTGGGAGATTCTTTTCAGCGAGGTCCCCTCCGATGCCCTGGGCTTGGAGTGGGAGCCCGCCCACCAGATGATTCAGTTGATTGACCCGATTCCCCAGCTGCGCAAGTGGGCGCCCAAAGTCATCCACGTCCACGGAAAGGACGCAAGCGTTGACCGCCGGGCGATTGAGGACGGCGGAGTCCTGTGCGACACGGACCGCTACGCGCCGCAGCGCACCGTCGGCTTCGGCGACTGTGACTGGCGGGACATTCTGTCCATCCTCCGGGCGAACCGGTACCAGGGCGACGTCAGCGTCGAGGGCTTCCACGACCCCGTCTACCGCGGAGAACTGGAGATGGCCGGGCAGCGACATGCCCTGCGCTACCTTCAGTGGTGCCGCGGCGGCGACCGGCTGCCCTGACCCTTCCGATTCAACGGCTTCCTGAAAGGACCCTTTTATGATTGTTGCCAAGTTCGGCGGCAGCTCGCTTGCGGACGCGCCGCGCTTCCGTCAGGTCAGGGATATCCTCGCCGCCGACCCGGAGCGCCGTTACGTCGTCCTGAGCGCGCCGGGGAAACGATTTGACGACGATGTGAAAATCACCGACCTCCTGCTCCTCGCACACCAGGATGTGGCGAATGGCGGAAACCCCGAAAGCCGGTTTGACGCCATCCGGAAGCGGTATGAAGAGATTTCCGAAGGGTTGGGCGTCCCCGGATGCGTCTGCAGCGAAATGGACGCCGTATTCCAGGCCATCCAGGGCGGGGCAAGCCGCGACTTTGCCGCCAGCCGCGGCGAGTATCTCTGCGGCCTGCTGTTTTCCAGGTGGCTTTCCCTCCCCTTTCTCGACGCGGCGGAAGCCGTGCGCTTCCATGAAGACGGGCGGCTTGACGACCTGACGACCGGCGAATTGCTGCACGAGGCCCTTCTCCGCCACCCGACGGCCGTGCTGCCCGGATTTTACGGCGCGGACAGCCAGGGGG
This sequence comes from Clostridiales bacterium, assembly GCA_012514225.1. GTDB lineage: Bacteria > Bacillota > Clostridia > Christensenellales > Aristaeellaceae > UBA6115. The sequence continues at coordinate 2,741 of JAAZAQ010000315.1, forward strand.
CCATCCACGTTTTCTCCCGGGGCGGAAGCGACGTTTCCGGCGCGCTGGCCGCCGCCGCCGCGGACGCGGACCTGTACGAGAACTGGACGGACGTCACGGGCTTCCGCAGCGCCGATCCGCGCATCGTCCCCGACGCGAGCTACATCTCTTTCCTCACCTACCGTGAACTGCGGGAACTGAGCTATATGGGCGCCACCGTGCTGCACGAGGAGGCGGTGTTCCCCGTCCGCCGCGCCGGCATCCCCACCAGCATCCGCAACACCCGCGACCCCCTGCACCCCGGCACCATCATCCAGTCCAGCAATCGCTACCAGGCCAAGGTGCCCGCGGTGACCGGCATTGCGGGAAAGCCCGGTTTTTCCGTCATCGTCATCGAGAAAGCCCGGATGAACGACGAGGTGGGGTTCGGGCGGAAAGTGCTGTCCATCCTGGAGGAGCTTCGCATCAGCTTCGAGCACCTGCCCACCGGCATCGACGCGCTGTGTGCGATGGTGCCCACCCGTTCCCTGGAGGGTGTTAGGGAGCAGGTGCTGGCGCGGATTGAAGATGCCGTCCACCCGGACCATGTCAGCGTGCAGGACGGCATTGCGCTGGTGGCCTGCGTCGGCGCGGGTCTCTTCAAGCAGCACGGAACCATCGCCCGCCTGTTTACCGCGGTATCCGAGCAAGGCATCGTCATCCGGACGATGTTTCAGGCGCCCAGCGAATTGTCCATCATCATCGGCGTCAACGAAGCCGATCTGAGCCCCGCCGTCCGCTCCATCTACGACGCGTTCATCAGGAACTGACCGCGCAAGAAAGCGCAGGCACATACCGTTGTATCGGTGAAGACATTTTAGGAGGGACTGTATGAAAAAGGCAGTTTGCGCATTGCTCGCGGCATTCATCGTGCTGACGCTCACCCCCGGTCTGGCCCAGCCCGGGCTTCCGCCCGAGCTGCTGGCGGGTCTGGAGCACAACGCGCCGAATACCGGCAAAATGCTGCCCGCCGCGTTTGACCCCTACCAGGACACCTACCTGCTGACGGTCGCCAGCTGGGTCTCGCGGATTACCTTCACGCCGACCGTTTCTTCGCCGTCCGCAAAGGTCACCGTCAACGGCCAGTCGGTCGCCAGCGGCCAGAAATCACAGATTATCGAGATGACCAACGACCCGCAGGTCGTGCTGATTACCGTCTCGGCCTACGACGCGGCCAACGCGCTGATCGCCCAGAACACCTACACCGTCTACCTGCAGCGGCGCCCCAGTGAGCGCAGGACGCGCGTTTCCGCGGGATACATCACGCAAATCGACATCCAGGACGGTATCGCCAACATCGCCGCTGACCTGGTCACAATCAAGTACCAGGGGAAAACCAACCTGTCCACCTTCATCAACGACACGGTCTACCTCTACCGCTACAAGACTTCCCCCAACTGCCTGTTCTATTACGGCAACAAGCAAAATCCCGTCCGCGCGGTGGACGCGCAGGATTTCCTGAACAGATACCTTTCCGGCGGCAGCAACCTGTACTACCTGGTATACATCGAGGATGAAATCGTCGCC
>JAAZAQ010000316.1 GCA_012514225.1 Clostridiales bacterium
AGGGCAGGGCGATGGAGAGAAAGACCACCAGGTCGCCCAGCCAGAGCGTAAACTGCTTCCAGGCGGCGGCAACGCCGTTCCTGACGCGCTCCGGCAGGGATTCCTCCCGGTCCTGCGAGGTCTGGACAGGGCTCAATTCGGTCAGGACCAGGTCCAGGGTGGCGTCGTCGACCCGGCTGTCGATGCCGCGCATCTGGCCGGTCAGCCGGTCGATTTCATACTGGGTGTCGGAGATGGCGCTTTCCAGGGTGATGAGGTCCTCCACCGTCTGAGCCTGGGCCAATAGCGCGCGCAGGCGCTCCATCTTGGCCTGCTGGGTCTTCAGCCGGCTGTCCATGTCGGCGTACTGCTCGCTGACGTCGTCGGCGGATTCGGAGAAGGAGACCAGCCGGCCGATGCCCTTGACGGCGCCGGCGAGCCCGTCCAGCCGCCCGGCGGGGACGCGCAGCGTCAGGTAGAGGACGCGCATCCCGTCGTAGTTGAGCGAGAGGCTGGTGTTCTGTACGCGGCCGCCCGCCTTGTCCAGGGCGGCCAGCATCGCGGCATAGTCCGCGTCGAAGGCCCGGGTGGACAGCTCCAGCCGCGCGGTGCGGATGATTTTCTGCCGGGCGGCGTCGTCGGACTTGGCGGGGGACGCCTCGGCCATGACGTTGGACTCTGCCGAACGGGGCGCGGCGGCCATGTCGGCCGCGCCGCCGTAAACGCCGCCGCCTTCTTCTACGCTGTAGGCCTTGTATCCGGCCTGCCCCGGCGCGCTGACGGCGGCGTCGCGCCGCTCGCGCCCGGCCAGCCAGGTGCCGCCGAACACCAGGATGAGGACGGCGGCGGCCGCCAGCCAGCGGGTGATTCCTGGGAATTGTTTCACGGGTTTGGGCGCCTCCTGTTCATGGAGTTTCTGCCTCCAGCCCAACCCGAAGGCGGCGGGTACCACGCCGTCGTCGTTGAGCTCCCGGCAGTCCTCCAGCACCTTCAGGCGCAGGCGGCAGGCGGGGCAGTCGGCGAGGTGTTCCTCGGCCTCCCGCAGCGCGCCGTTGGCCAGCGTTCCGTCCAGGTACTGGTCCAGGAGGGTTTCAAAACGGTTGCAATCCATCAATCTTCCCTCCCTTCGCCCTTTGGACGCCCGTCCCTCAAAAAAAGTTCCCCGCTCTGCGAGAGGATGCGCAGTAAAATCCGCCGCGCGCGGTACACGCGGCTTTTAACAGTGCCCAGCGGCAGCCCGAGGACGTCCGCCGCCTCCTCATAGGAAAGCCCCTGCAGGTCGACCAGGACCTGCGGGGCTTTGAAATCAGCCGGAAGCTGGCCGATGGCGTCCCTCAGCAGCCGCCTGCGCTCGCCTTTTTCCAATTGTTCATACAGTTCCGGTGCGCCGTCGGGCACTTCCCAGCCGCTTTCGGAGAGCAAATCCAGGGAAACCGTCTGCCTGCGCTTCCTCAGCGCGTCCAAACAGACGCGCACCGCGATTTTATACAGCCAGGTGGAAAACTGCGCGTCCCCGCGGAA
>JAAZAQ010000317.1 GCA_012514225.1 Clostridiales bacterium
GGAATCCTCCGGCTTCGGGGGCGGGGCGTCCAGTATGCCCGCGATGCGAAAACCGGAATTTTCCCACGGGAAATCGGCCGCCAGGCGTTCCGCGGCCTCCCGGTCCGGCTCCACCAACACGACGCTTTTCATATCTGGGCCGATTATAGCATGAAAACCAGCCGCTGGCGCATTTGATGGAAGTTTTCCAAAAACAATACGAATGATAGGTTTGCCCAAAACATTCGCATTGTTGTCCGCCTTGCACAAATCTATAATATGCTCAGGCGTGGGTGCGTGCGCTCGCATCCAAAAGACCAATCGAATAGGAGGAAGTCAAATGAGGAAACTGCTGTCGCTGCTACTGTGCCTGGTGCTGCTGGGCTCGGTCGCGTCCGCGTTGGCTCAGGCCGACTACACCGGCCGGAAACTGGACGTGCTGTTCATGGTCGGCGGTCAGGGCAAAATGGCCGACCCCATCCTGGCCAAGCTGGAGGAGAAGCTGCCGGGGCTGGAGACCACCGTGGTGTACGACCATATGGCGGCGGACATCCTGCGCAACCGCACCCTGGCCAACGACATGCCCGACATCTTCGACGTCAACCAGGGCTTTTATGACTACCTGTCCGCCATCGACGAGGGCGTCGTCAAGCCGCTGGACTTCCTCTACGATACGCCCTGCGTGGACGACCCCTCCAAGACCCTCAAGGACATCCTCAACTTCCAGACCATGAACCGGGGCTACGTCGGCGGGAAGTACTACATGATTCCCGACACGCTGTACACCTCCGGGCTGTGGTACGACGCCAAGATGTTCCGCGACAAGGGCTACGAGGTGCCCAAGACCTGGGACGAGTTTGTCGCCCTGGGCGAGAAGGCCAAGGCGGACGGCAAGTACCTGCTGCTGTACACGACCAAGTACGGCGGGGAATACTTCCAGCAGTACTGGTTCGACCCGCTGCTGCTGTCCCTGGACGTGAACGCCTTCGGCGATATCCAGAACCTCAAGGAGAATGCCTGGAGCAACCCGGCGGTGCGCAAGGCGCTGGAACTGACCGTGGATCTGATCGACAAAGGCTACGTGGACCAGGTGTCCGGCACGCTGGACATCCCGGAGACGCAGATGGAGTTCTGCAACGGCAACGTGCTCTTCTACGCCTGCGGCTCCTGGCTGGAGGCGGAGATGGCGGGCAACTGGCCGGAGGGCTTCGAGCTGACCTACCTGGCCTTCCCGCCGCAGAAGGAAGGCGAGCCCAGCTACAACATCGTCGCCCCCGTCGTCAGCGCCGTTTCCGCGTCGACGCAGAACGAGGACCTGGTCAAGGAATACTACCGCTACATGCTCTCCGACCCGGAGACCACCCAGAAAATCGTCGAAACCACCTTGAACGGCCTGCCCATCAAGGGGTTCTCCGAGAAGTACGGCCACCTGCTGCCCGCCTCGGTCAACTCCTGCTGGCAGCAGATTGACTCCGGCCGCGTGCTGAGCGTCAGCAGCAATCTGGGGCAGTTCTACAACGACATCATCGACCTGCTCAACGACCTGAGCGGCGCGCTGACGGCCAAGACGATGTCGGTGGACGAGTACATCGACACGCTCAACCAGTTCTTCGCGGACAAAATCGCCGACGAGGACGTCATCAAGCGGCCTTACGAGATGGACGCGCTGATGGAGGCGCTGAAGGAGTACCGCTAAAGGGAAACATCCCGCCGGATGAAGGCGGGCGCATGCCGCGGCGGCCCGCCGCGCGTCAGAAGGGCGTCAGGCGGGCCCGCCAAAGCCTACGGGATTATCTGAATCAAGGGACGAAAGGAAGGAACACACCGTGAAAAAACTGCTGTCGCTGCTGCTGTGCCTGGTGCTGCTGGGCTCGGTCGCGTCCGCGCTGGCCCAGGCCGACTA
>JAAZAQ010000318.1 GCA_012514225.1 Clostridiales bacterium
CCGTGCACTTCTCCCTCCGGCTGGTGTTCCTGGTCACCGGCAGCAGCATCCTGACCCTGACCACCGCCCCCGTCACGCTGACGGACGGGCTGGAGCGGCTGGCCTCGCCGCTGAAGGTGTTCAAGTTTCCCGCCCACGAGATGGCGATGATGATGACCATCGCGCTGCGATTCATCCCCACCCTGGTGGAGGAGGCCGACAAAATCATGAAGGCCCAGACCGCGCGGGGTGCGGACTTTGAAAGCGGCAACCTTGTCAAGCGGGCCAAGGCGATGATTCCCCTGCTGGTGCCGCTGTTCGTCAGCGCTTTCCGCCGGGCGGGCGACCTGGCCATGGCCATGGAAGCCCGCTGCTACCGCGGCGGGGAGGGCCGCACCCGGCTGCACGTGTTGAAGTTCCGCCGCCGGGACGCCGTCGCCTTCCTGACGATGGCCCTGCTTTACCTCGTCCTCCTCCTGCCGGGATTTATTAAATGAACGGCCCCCGCCGCATCCTGCTGACCCTGGAATACGACGGCACCCGCTTTTCCGGCTGGCAGCGCCAGATCAACGGCAGGAGCGTGCAGGAGGAAGTGGAGACCGCGCTGGGGAAGGCCACGCGCCGCCCCGTGCAGGTCACCGGCGCCAGCCGCACCGACGCGGGCGTGCACGCGCTGGGCCAGCGCGCCCATTTCGACACCGCGGCTGGCATCCCGGACGACAAGTGGCCCTTCGTGCTCAACACCCTCCTGCCGCCGGACGTCCGCGCGACCCGCGCCCAGCGGGTGGACCCGGGGCTGCACGCGCGGTTTTCGGCGACCGGCAAGGAATACCAATACCGCATCCTCAACCGGCGCCAGCCCGGCGCCCTGCTGCGGCACTTCGCCGCCTTCGTCCCCCTGCCGCTGGACGAAGGCAAAATGCGGGAGGCCCTCGGCAGCCTGCCGGGACGGCATGATTTCAAGGCCTTCCAGGCGGCCGGCGGCAGCGCGAAAACCACCGTGCGCACCCTGTACGCCGCGCGACTGGAGCACCGGGGCGAGGAATGGGTGCTGACGGTGTCGGGCGACGCCTTTTTGTACAACATGGTGCGCATCATCGCCGGCACCCTCATCCAGGTCGGCCTTTGCAAACTGCCGGCGGACGCCTTCCTCCGCGCCTTTGAAAGCGGCGACCGCCTGGCGCTGGGGCCCACCGCGCCCGCCCGGGGCCTGACGCTGGTACGGGTCGACTACGAGGGCCTGACGTGAGCGACACGCCCGCCGCCCTGCGGGTCTCCGTGCGCGCGCTGGTCGCATTCTCCGTCTTCCCGCCGGACATCCTGCCCGTCTCCGCCCAGCTGATGGAGCTGGGCCGCCGGGGCCATCTGGCCCGCCAGGGCGAAAGCGCGGGCGCCGCGGAAACCGCGCTTTCCTGGGAAGGCGGGGAGGCGGGGCTGCCCCTGCGCGTCACCGGCCGCATGGACCTGTACGACCCCGGGACGTCCCCGCCAACCATCGAGGAAATCAAGCTCTGCCCGCCGGACGTGCCGGAGCGGCCGCTGCCGGAGCACCTCCTGCAGGCGGCCTGCTACGGCTTCATGCTCGCCCGCCGGGACAGCCTGGGTTGCGTGCGCCTGCGGGTATCCTACGTAACCCCGGAAGGCCGCGTGAAGGCCGCGTTTGACGAGGCCTGGCCGGCTCCGCGCCTGGAGACCGCCTTTTTTGGTTTGCTGCGGCCCTACGCCGCCTGGCATGCCCGGCTGCGGCAGCGGGCGCTGCGGCGGGACGCGGCGCTGGCCGGGCTGCCCTTCCCCTACCCGGAATACCGCCCCGGGCAGCGGGAGATGGCGGAGCAGGCCTATCTCGCCATCGCGCGCCGCAGGCGCCTGTTCGCCGTGATGCCCACCGGCACCGGCAAGAGCGCCGCGGTGCTCTTCCCCGCGCTCAAGGCGCTGGGGCAAGGGAAGAACCGCCAGGTTTTCTGCCTGACCGCGCGGGGCACCCAGCGCGCCTCCGTGGCAAAGGAAGCCGCCCGGATGCGGTCGTCGGGCCTGCCGCTCCACTTCCTGACGCTGGCCGCCAAGGAGTCCCTCTGTCCCATGGAGCAGGTGCGCTGCCACCCGGATTTCTGCCCCCGGGCGAAGGGCCACTACCTGCGCCAGCCGGCGGCCCTGGAAGAGGCGCTGGACGCCGGGGACTGGGACACCGGGTACGTCCTCTCGGCCGCGGAGCGCCACGGGCTGTGCCCTTTCGAGTTTTCCCTCGCCCTGTGTGAAATCGCGGATTTGGTGGTGTGCGACTACAACTACGCCTTTGACCCCCAGGTGCGCCTGAGCCGCGTCTTCGACCGCCCCCGCGGGGTCACCCTGCTGGTGGACGAGGCGCACAACCTGCCCGACCGCGCGCGGGAGATGCTCTCCGGCGAAATCAGCCTGCGCCGGCTGCTGGAGTTCCGGCGCGCCGCCAGCAAAGCCCTGGGCCGGGGCGGCGTGTACCGCGCCTGCACCGCCCTGCGGGACGCGGTCTGCCGGGAGGGCGACCCCTTCGGCGACGAAACGCTGGCCGGCGCGGCCGCCGCCCTGCTGGCAGCCCTTTCGCAAACGCACGCCCCCGGCGCCGCGGAGACCGTCCGCGGGCTGATTTCCTTCCTCTCCGCCGCCAACCGGATGCGGGAAACCCCGGAGGACTACGCGCTGACCCGGGATGCGGACAAGAAAACGGGCCATATCCGCGTGCTGTGTCTCAACCCCGCTCCCCACCTGCGGGAAGCCTCCCGCCGCCTGGCCGGCTGCGTCTACTATTCCGCCACCCTGCTGCCGCTTTCCGCCATGCGGGAAACGCTGGGCGGGGAAGCGGAGGACGCCTGCCTGAACCTGCCCTCGCCCTTCCCGCCGGAGCATCTGCTGACCCTGCAATTGCCGCTCAACACGCGATTTGGCGCGCGCGAGGCCAGCCTGGCCCCCGCGGCGGAAGCGCTGCAGGCCCTGTTTTACAGCAAGCCCGGCAAGTACATCGCCTACCTGCCCTCCTTCGCCTACCTGCAGGCCCTGCTGCCGCTGCTGGAACAGGCGCGGCCCGCCCTTCCCCTCCTCGCCCAGCGCCCCCGGATGGACGAAACGCAGCGCAGCGACTTCCTCGGCGCCTTCACCGCCGGCGACGCGCCCGTACTGGGTCTGTGCGTGCTGGGCGGCGTGTTCGCCGAGGGGGTGGACCTGCCGGGGACGGCCTTGATCGGCGCCGCCGTGCTGGGCGTGGGATTGCCCCAGGTCAACCCGGAGCGCGAATTGTACCGCGGGCGGATGCGGGAAGCCTTCGGGGACGGCTTTGCCTACGCCTACCAGATTCCCGGCATGCACCGGGTGCTGCAGGCCGCCGGCCGGCTCATCCGCTCGGACGCGGACCGCGGCGTGCTGCTGCTGATGGACGACCGCTATGCCCAAAAGCGGGTTTCCGCGCTGATGCCCGGGCACCTCCGCCCCAGGAGGGTATATTCCGGTGAGGAAATATCGTCGCTCGCCCGGGCGTTCTGGGCCGGGCGGCAGGAGGAGGCGGGCGAGCATGGCTGAGTTGCCGGTCTTCCGCCTGGGAGAAACGGAGCGCAAGCTGCTGACGCTCTTTGCCGTCAGCGAGCTGGGGTCCTGCACCAACCTGCAGCTGATTGCCTTCATGGCGGAAAACGACCTGATGAACTACTTCGACCTGCAAAGCGCGCTGTACGACCTGACCCGGGGCGGCCAGCTGCAAAAGGAGCCGGAGCGCGGGGACGACCGCTATACCCTCGCCCCGCCGGGCGGGGAGGCCATCGCGCTGTTCTCCCAGCGCGTGGGCACCAGCGTGCTGGAGAAAATCCGGGCGGCGGCGCCGGATTACCGCGCCCGGCTGAAGCGGGAGCGGGAGCTGTTCGCCGAGGTCTCCCACGAGGGGAGAAACGAGTACCACGCCCGTATGGGCGTAGCCGAGGGCGGCATGCGCCTGATGTCGCTGGACCTGTCCCTGCCCACGGCCGAGCTGGCGGAGCGCTTCCGCCTGGCCTGGCCGGACGGCGCGCGGGACATTTACGATTTTATCCTGAGCCGGCTCTCCGAAGGCGGCGCGGGCGAATGAGCGTCTGCGGCATCCTGCTGGCAGCGGGCGCCGGGACGCGCCTGGGCGCCGGGCGGAACAAGGCCCTGCTGCCCCTGGGCGGAGAGCCCCTGTTTTTGCATGCCCTGCGCGCGCTGCAACCGCATTGCAAGCATATCGTCCTGGCCGTCGGGGAGGGGGAGCGGGACGCATTTTACGGCGCGATGGACGCAGCCGGCCTGTCCGCGGACGCCGTCGTGACCGGCGGCGCGCAGCGGCGGCATTCGGTGGAGCGCGCGCTTCGCGCCCTGCCGGAGGACGCGGACATCCTGCTCGTCCACGACGCCGCCCGGCCCTTTCCCTCCGGCCGCCTCATCCGTGCGGTGCTCGCGGCCGCAAGCCAGACCGGCGCCGCGGTGCCGGCGCTGCCGGTGGACGACACCCTGCGCGGGCGAAGCGGGAACGCCACGCGCACCCTGCCCCGGGAAGGGCTGTACCGCGTGCAGACGCCCCAGGGCTTCCGCCGCGGGCTGCTGGAGAAAGCCTATGCCGCCAGCCCCGACGCGCTGACGGACGACGCGGGCCTGGTGGAGCGGCTGGGCGAGCCGGTGGCGCTCGTTCCCGGCGAGCCGCGCAACTTCAAAATCACCCGGAGGGAGGACCTGGACATGGCCGAGCGGCTGCTTTCAGGCTGCCTGCGCGCCGGCACGGGGTACGACGCCCACCGCCTGGCGGAGGGCCGCGCCCTGGTGCTCTGCGGCGTCGATATCCCCCACGAAACCGGGCTGCTGGGGCATTCGGACGCCGACGTCGCCCTGCACGCGCTGACCGACGCCCTGCTGGGCGCCTGCGCCCTGGGCGACATCGGC
>JAAZAQ010000319.1 GCA_012514225.1 Clostridiales bacterium
CGCGCCCATCCGGACGTGAAAATCTACTGCGCGGCGTTTGACGAGGAGCTCAACGCCAACGCCTACATCGTCCCCGGCCTGGGGGACGCGGGCGACCGGCTGTTCGGCACCAAGTAAAGCGGCCGCCTGTAAACCTTCGGCGCCGCGGCGAAAGCCCCTCTCCGGGGCTCAGATTGTCAAAAAACCTTGCTGCACAGATGTAAAGCGGGGGGAATCGGGGGGGCTGCCGCCCCCCCGATGATCATCGTGTCGTCCGGCTTAGCCGGGCGCGCGGGGCGTTTTCGAGAAAAGCGATAGCATTCCGCAGCCAACCTCCAAACCGAAAAAGGCCCGCAGGCCTTTTTCGACAGGCACGGCCCCTCCGGGGGCTTTTTTCCTGTCCCGAGGGATGGTACTATATGAGAAGACAGGCGCGCGGCGGATGCTTTGTGCGACGCCGGCCGCGGGCTGTAGGGGGAAAATATGAAAAAACGGCTGATTTGCCTGGCTGTATTGACGCTGGTGGCTTTCGCCCTGCCGGTCCTCGCCCAGGCCTTGCCTTTCGGGGACGATTACCCCGCCATCAACCGGGCGGCGGGCAGCGTGCTGATGCTGTGGGTCTATGACAGCGAGCAGAGCGACTTCATCGCCACCGGGTCGGGGTTTGTCGCCTTCGATGACGCCACCCTGGTCACCAACTACCACGTCATCGAGGGCGGGGACTATATCCTGGCGGAAAGCGACGAGGGGCGCAGCTATTTCCTGGATCGCGTCCTGATCGCCGACAAGGCGCGCGACCTGGCCGTCCTGCGCTTCAAGTCCCCCACCCGCTTGCCGCCCCTCCCGATGGACGGCCAGGACGAGCGCCTGCGCGGGCAGCCCGTGGTTGCCATCGGCAGCCCCGAAGGCTACCGCAACACCGTCAGCAAGGGCGACCTGAGCGCCCTGTTCCGGGAGGATGGGGTGCGCTACCTGCAGTTTACCGCCCCCATTTCCCACGGCAGCAGCGGCGGGCCGCTGTTCGACAGCCGGGGACGGGTCATCGGGGTGACCACTGCCTCCCTGATGGGCGACAGCCAGAACCTCAATTTTGCCGTGGACGCGGCGGAGGTGCTGGAATTGTACGCGCAGGCCGGGAATGGGGAAGGCCTGCCGCTGTCCAGCCTGGACAGCCAGTCGGGGAAGAGGCCGGAGGAAGCGCCGCTCGCGACCCCTGTGCCGGAGGAGGCTTCGTCCGTCCGGGGGCTTTCGGTCACCCAGACCGGCGCGGATACGGTGGAATTGACCTGGCAAAGCAGCCTGCCCGAAGGGCAGCGCTATTGGGTGGGCTATGAAATTGAAGGCAATTCCTACTATTCCTTCCTTGAATCCAGCGAAACCCGGGTGGAAATCACCGACCTGGTGCCCGGGGAAGCCTACTATTTCTATCTTGCGATGAGCGAGGAGGGGCTGGCCGAGCCGCTGCTGCGCAGCCTGCCCCTGCGGCTTCGGGCGGCGGCGCCTTACCGGGAGCGGGGCGCGGAACTGGTCTCCATCGGCTTTTACCTGACCGCGCGGGACCGGGAACTGGTCGTTCCCCTGCCCCCAAAGACGGAGCGCGTGACGGCGGAGGAACTGGCGAAAGCCGGCACGGAAAGCCGGCTGTCCGCCGTGTACCGCCTGCGCCTCCAGCCCGCCCCGGATGAAAGCCGCGGCAGCTGCCTGTACGTGCTCCGGACCCCGGCGGGCACCGTGTATTCAAGCGCGTATCACTACAACTACGGGGCGGAGGGCGGCGCCGCCCTCCGGCGGGCCGACCTGC
>JAAZAQ010000320.1 GCA_012514225.1 Clostridiales bacterium
GCGTCCAGCAGGGGCTGAACGCCCTTGTTCCGGTAGGAGGTGCCGCACAGGACCGGCGTCATCTCGCAGGCGATGGTCGCCTTCCGGATGGCCTTGTTCAGGTCTTCCCGGGTGATTTCCTCGCCGCCGTAGTATTTTTCCATCAGGCCTTCGTCAGTGCCGACGACCGCGTCGATGAGGCGCTCGCGGTACTCGTCCGCCAGCGGGCGCAGCTCCGCGGGGATTTCCTCCTCGCGGATGTCCTTGCCCTCGTCGTCATAGTAGACCTCCGCCTTCATGAGGATGAGGTCGATGATGCCGCGGAAGCTGCTTTCGCTTCCGATGGGCAGCTGAACCGGGATGGCGTTGGCGCTGAGCCGGTCGTTGAGCATCCCGATGACGTGGAAGTAATCCGCGCCGACGATGTCCATCTTGTTCACGTAGGCGATGCGTGGAACGCCATATTTGTTGGCCTGGCGCCACACGGTCTCGCTCTGCGGCTCGACGCCGCCCTTGGCGCAGAACACGGCGACGGCCCCGTCCAGCACACGCAGGGAACGCTCCACCTCCACGGTGAAGTCCACGTGGCCGGGTGTATCGATGATGTTGATGCGGTAATCGTGCCACACCGCCGTCGTTGCGGCGGAAGTGATGGTGATTCCGCGTTCCTTTTCCTGGTCCATCCAGTCCATGGTCGCCCCGCCCTCATGGGTTTCCCCCATGCGGTGGACACGGCCGGTGTAGAACAGGATGCGTTCGGTCGTCGTCGTCTTCCCGGCGTCGATGTGCGCCATGATGCCGATGTTCCGAACTTTATCCAGGGGGTGGTCTCTTAGCATGAACAGTCCTAACTCCTATCCAAGGGGAACGGTGTCGATTACCAGCGGTAGTGGGCGAAGGCCTTGTTGGCTTCCGCCATGCGGTGCATCTCTTCCTTGCGCTTCACCGCGTTTCCGGTGTTGTTGGCGGCGTCCATCACTTCGGCCGCCAGGCGCTCCGCCATGGTGCGCTCGCCGCGCTTGCGGCTGAACTCCACAAGCCAGCGCAGCGCCAGGGTCTGCCGGCGCTCGGGGCGGATTTCGATGGGCACCTGGTAGGTCGCGCCGCCGACGCGGCGGGCTTTGACCTCCAGCTGGGGAAGGATGTTATTGAGCGCGTCCTGGAAAACGTCGCCGGCTTCCTTGCCGGTCTTTTCCTTGACCATGTTGAACGCCGAATAGCAGACGTTCTGCGCAACGCCGCGCTTGCCGTCCAGCATCATCTGGTTGATGAGCTTGGTGACCGTCACCGTCCCGTAAATCGGGTCGGGCAGCACTTCGCGCTTGGGGATAAATCCGCGACGGGGCATAGGTTTCCTCCTCTTGTCTTTCGCCTGATCGTCCGGAGGCCGGCGGCGTTCAGCACACGCCGTGGGCCTTTTGGGCAGTCCCTGCCGCCGCGCGCGTCCGCAGTTCCAAGCGGAACGGGCGCCCTGGCGGCGTTCATGCCCGCCGGGCGGCTATTGTTACTTCTTCGGGCGCTTGGCGCCGTAGAGCGAACGTCCCTGGTTGCGCTTGGCGACGCCGGCGGTGTCCAGGGCGCCGCGGATGATGTGGTAGCGCACGCCGGGCAGGTCGCGCACGCGGCCGCCGCGGATGAGCACGACGCTATGCTCCTGCAGATTGTGGCCGATGCCAGGAATGTAGCACGTGCCTTCAATCTGGTTTGTCAGCCTGATTCTCGCGATTTTGCGCAGCGCGGAATTGGGCTTCTTGGGCGTCGTCGTCTTCACGGACAGGCAGACACCGCGCTTCTGCGGACAACCCTGCAGGATGGGCGCGTCGGACTTCAGGACGATTTTCTTACGTCCCTTGCGGATCAACTGATTGATCGTGGGCAAATGGAGCACCTCCTGATTTTTGATCGGAGCCCGGATGAGGGGTCTCCTCCTATAACATTCCCGCAACCCCCGGGAATATATAGTCTTCCTTGCTGCCGCCGGACGCCTGAAACAAGCCGCCGGGGCGGACAGGTTGCCATACAAGAGGCAACC
>JAAZAQ010000321.1 GCA_012514225.1 Clostridiales bacterium
CGGAAGACCGGCAGGCTGACGACCGCGTTGGTGCAGGCCAGCGCCTCCAGGGTCTGGCTGGCAACCTGCCCGATGGACTCCCCCGTGACCAGCGCCTGCGCTTTTTCACGCCTCGCGATGGCTTCCGCGATTCGCATCATACTGCGCCGCATCAGGAGGGTGGTGTAGTCCTCCTCGCATTTCTCATGGATGGCTTGCTGGATTTCCGTAAAAGGTACGACAAACAGGCGGACCGGGCCGCAGAATCCCGACAGGATGCGGGCGAGGGCAAGCACCTTTTCCTTCGCGGGCTCCCCCGTATAGGGAAAGGAATGGAAGTAGACGGCGCACAATTCCACCCCGCGCCTGGCGACCCGGAAACCGGCGACCGGGCTATCGATGCCACCGGACAGCAGCAGGGCCGCCTTGCCGGCGCTGCCGGTGGGCAGGCCGCCGACCGCCGGGACGACCCGGGCGTACAGCAGCGCCTGGTCCCTGATTTCCACGTTGAGCACGTGCTGCGGTTCCCTGACGTCAACGCGGAGGCCCGGCACCCTGTCCAAGACAAACGCCCCGATTTCCGCACTGATCTGCGGGGAATCCAGGAAGTACCGCTTGTCCGCCCGCCGCGAGACGACCTTGAAGGTGCCCGTCATCCCGGACAACATTTGCGCCGCCTGTTCGCATATCGCCTCAAAGTCGTCCGTCGGTATCCGAACGGCCGGGCAGACCGAGTGCACGCCGAATACGCGGCGAAGGTTATCGATGCAGGCGGCTTCGTCCGTATAGCCGCTGACAAAAATCCGGCTGTCGTGCAACACCGCGCTGCCGCCCGTCTTCATGGCCGCCTCGCGGACGCGTTTCATCAGAAGGCGCAGAAAATAGGGGCGGTTCTGCCCCTTGAGATGCACCTCGGCATACTTGACCAACAGCAGGCTTGTTTTCACATGTTCACCGCCTTGTATAGGGTTTGAGGGCCCGGTAAGCCCTGACGCAGGCCGCGACGGCAGCGTCGATTTCCTCTTCCGTCGTATAGGGGCTCAGGCTGAAGCGAAGCGCGCTGTCCTGCCGCTCCCGGCTCAAGCCCATACCCGAAAGGGTGGCGCTGGGCGACCGCCGGCGCGAGGAACAGGCCGCCCCGTGGCTTACGTAAACCCCCTCCCCCTCCAGCGCGTGCATCAGGGTCTGGGCGCGCACCGGCGGGAAGGACAGGTTCAGGATATGGTCGCAGGCGGACGGCCCCGCCGGGTCCGGGCCGTTCACCTCAAGCTCCTGGACACCTTGCCGAAGACCGTCCAGCAGGCGCAGCTTGAGCGCGCGCATCAGGTGGATCGCCGGGAAACCCTGGATGGCTGCGTGCAGGCCCGCGACGCCCGGGGTGTTCTCCGTGCCGGAGCGAAGCCCTTCTTCCTGCCCGCCGCCATGCGCCTGCGCAGAAAGGCGGACGCCCCTGCCCATCGCCAGTGCGCCCGCGCCCTTCGGGCCATGGATTTTATGCGCGGAGACCGCGTAGGTGTCCAATTCGCCCATCAGTTTGAAAGGAAGGCGCAGGAAGCCCTGTACCCCGTCCACGTGCACAGCGGCGTCCGGGCACAGCCGGTCGCGCAGCGCGTACACTTCACGTAGAGGCTGGATGGAACCGACCTCGTTGCTCACCTGCATGACGCAAATCAAACGTACATCGGGCGTCAGCATCCCCGCAAGGGCTTCCAGGTCCAGCGTACCTTCGGGGCGCAAGGGGATTTCAAGCACCTCGTGCTCCTTGGCGAGGGATTTGCAGGCTTCCGCAACCGCCGGATGCTCCGCCCTGGTGTACAGCACGCGGCTTCTGCGGCGCGTTTTTCCCATCCTTCCCAGGACGGCCAGGTTGTCCGCTTCCGTCCCGCCGGACGTGAAGAGGGCGCGGTGCGCGCCTAGAATCCCCTGCAGCGCGCCGCGGCAGTCGTCCAGCCGTTTCCGGGCAGCCACCGCGGGCGCGTAAAAGGAAGAGGGGTTGTAAAACCCTTCCGCCAACGCCTGTTGCACCGCCGTGACAACAGCCGGCGTGGGGCGGGTCGTCGCGCTGTTGTCCAGATATGCCCCTGCGCTCAATTGGTCTGGAACTTTCCGGGTCCGACGGCTTTGCGGATCAGGTCCAGCATCTCCTGGCTGGGCTCGATGACCAGCAGTGTCTTTTTCCCCTCTTTGGAGAAGTAGAAGTAAAAGAGGTCTGCGCCGCGGTTCAGGAACCAGTTGAGCCGGTTCACGCCGGGAACGCTCAGGTAGCGGTTGAACGAGCCGGAAGCCACCATGCCGCAAGCCTCCACGTTCCGTACGTTCATCGTGCCCAGCGGCTTGCGTTTCCGGTTGTTGAACACCTGGGCGAAATCCATCGTGCCGTTGGTGAAGGTGTACTCGTATTCCGTCCGGATCCGGTCCCTATACAAGAACAGCAGCACCGCGGCGGCAAGCATGACCAGCGTCAGGACAATCTCCGGGATATATTCCGGCTTGAAGCCGCCTGCCGTCAGCAGGCTCAGCATGATATTGATCATAAACAGGGAGTACACCGCGGCGAGCACCATAAATGCGGTCGCCAGGTAGTACATCGTGTTCTCCAGGGCTTTGTTGTGGCGCGAAACGACTTCTTCACGAAAACGGTCCTGCATCCGGCTCCTCCTTACCTGAAAAACCAAGGGACGATCAACCCGATGACCGCCCCGAAAAATGCTTCCGTGGGCGTGTGGCCGACCAGTTCATGGAGGGTTTCATCCGTCAGCGGTTCCCCCTCCACCAGCATCCGATGCAGGATCTTGTTGATGACCTTGCCCTGCTCGCCCGTATGGTACCGGACCCCGACCGCGTCGTTGATGACGATGACCGTGAGCGCGAAGGCGATTGCGAAGCTGGTGGCGCCAACGCCCTCGCGGAAGGCGACCATCATCGTCAGCGCGACGACGAAGGCTGTATGCGCGCTTGGCATGCCGCCGTTGCTGAACAGCTTGCGGACGTTGAAAGCGCGGTTGAGCCTCCAGTCGATCAGCGTCTTGAAAATCTGGGCGATCAGCCAGGACACCGACGCGCAAATCAAAATCCCGCTGCTAATCAGCTCCGTCAACCCCGCGCCCCCCCTTCCTGATCAGAACGGTCATTATCTTACTCGTTCCAGCAGGGACAGCGCAAGCGACCGGAAGAACGGCGCCTGGTGGCCGAAGCCTTCGGCAGCCAGCACAGCCTTGTCGACGGCGGCCGA
>JAAZAQ010000322.1 GCA_012514225.1 Clostridiales bacterium
AACCTTTCGCCTGCGGGTAGGCGTTGCGCGCCGCGCCGGGTTTCAGGCCGGTTTCCGGCCACAGGAACGCCGGCGCGCCCAGGATGCCCTGCGCCATCAGCAAGCCCAGGCAGGTCTTTGCGTCCTCAATTTCGCCGCGCATGACCTTTTGCACGGCCTCTGCCAGCGGCATGCGCACCAGACGCAGGAACTCGTCCGGGTCGGCGTGGGGGGCGGCCTGGCTCAGTTCGGTCGCCAGGTACAGGGCGATGCGCTCGGTGCAAAAGCCGGGCGTCGTGACCACGTGCGCCATTTTTTGCCATTTGCCGGCTTTCAGCCCCGTTTCCTCCTCCAGTTCCCGCCGCGCGCACTCGAAGGGGTCCTCCTCCTTGAAATCCAGCTTTCCCGCGGGGATTTCAAGCGTCACCCGGTCGATCGCCACGCGGTGCTGGCGCACCAGGGTCACGTTGCCCCGGGCGTCCACCGGCACCACCGCCGCGGCGCCGTTGTGCAGCACGATTTCCCGCCCGGCCGTCCGGCCGTCCGGCAGGCTCACCTGCCAGGTCTCCACCTCCAGCACCCTGCCCTGGAAGATGGGCGTCGTGGCAACGACGGTTTCCCTGAGCTCCGCGTCCTGTTTCATGCGCTTCCCGCCTTTCGGCACCCAGTATACCTTCATGGGGGCGTTTGTCGCAAGCGGTGTTCTTTTGTGGTTCGGCGCATGCAAAAGGGGCGGGCCTTCCGGCGCCGCCCCAGGGGGAATCATCGTTCAGGGATTCACGGGCGCGGGTTCGGGCATCTCCTGCTCGCTTCCCTCCGTTTCCGGCTCCGGCATGGCGGTCTGGCCGCCGCCCTGCAACAGCTGCAGCAGCGCCGGGCCTTCCTCCGGCAGCACCGTGTTCAGGTTCGAGAGCAGCGCGGGCACGGCCTTCTGCAGGCTGGCTTCCAGCAGGGCGTTTGATTCCTCCGGCAGTTCGCCCTCCTTCAGCGTGACCACGGACGCGCCGTCCAGCAGGGGCGCGACGGGGGACTCCTCCGTGGGCGCCGTGTTGACCGAGACGGTCACCAGCGGCTCGGGGGAGCCCATGAACAGGCTCAGCACGCTGCTGCCCACCCGGGTTTCCAGGTTGTTGCTGCCGGCCAGGCTCAGGCTGACGTTAAGCCCGGAGGTCTGCAGGCTGAGGGTTAGGTCGTTGGTCATGGCCGGGCCTTCCGCCCCGCCCTTCACCTCAAAGGTCGCCAGCGTGTCGGTGAAATTCTGGCCGCCCTTGATATCCCCTTCCAGGGCGGCCCAGTCGATGGGGCCTGCCGGGGTGGCGGGTTCGCTGCCGGGCGCGGCCTGGGCTTTGACGATGATGCGGCCTTTGGTCTGATGCTGCTGCTCGGCGCCGGAGAACAACAGGTCCAGCTTCACGTTTTGCAGGGAGCCCTCCGGCGTGGCGGCGTCGATGTACAGCGCGTTGCCGTCGCCCTCGTAGACCCACCCGGTCAGCAGCGTCTGGTCCGGCTCAGCCAGGCCTTGCTGGGCCATTTTCTCCAGTTCCTGCCCCAGGTCCTGCGGCGCTTCCGCCCCTTCGGTCTTGGGCATGTCCTTCTCCAGCTGAGAGATGAACTGCTTGAGGTTTTCGTCCTGCTTGTAGACGTCCGCGATTTTCTGCATCAGCCCCGCGATGGCGTGGGTGGTCAGCGCGGCCTGGGTCCTTTTGGTGAAGGTGCCGTATCCCTCGACGGTAAAGCTGCCTTCCTCCCTGGGCAGGCCCGGCAGCAGGCTGTTGAAGTACTCGGTCACCGCGCCCATGTAGGGCTGGGCAAGCCGCTGGATTTGCTCGGGATTGAACTGCACCTGGCTGACGGAGCTGAACATCTTCTTAAGCATCGCCGGGTCCGCGCTCAGCGCAATGCCGGGCAGCAGGTTGGTGGTCAGGTGGTTGCCGTAGCTTTCCGCGTCGTAGGCGACCTGGAAGTCAATCAGGCTGCCCTTTTCGGTGCCCAAAGTGCCCGACGCGCCGCCCTTGCCGCCGATGAAGCGCAGCTTCAGCTTGTTCACGGCGTTGATGACGGTGGTGAACTGGGTGGTTGTGGCTTCATCCATCGGCGCGCCGGTCATCATGCCGATGATGCCGGCCAATTGCGGGTGCAGCTTGATTTCCGCCTCAACCTGCGAGTTCCCGTCGAAATCCAGGTACTCGGACAGCTTGAGGCCGGCGGCGGGCGCTTCGGCGAACGCGGGCAGCAGGCCCGCGCCCAGCATCAGCGCCAGGACCAGGGGGAGGACGCGCCTCGTCAATTGTTTCATGGATACCTCCTGTTTCATTTCAAATCAATGGAATCACGTACGACTCTAATATACCATGATGGACCCGCGGTAAACGCGGGCGAGGTTCGAAGCCGCCGGGTGGAACGCGTCCCGGCGCCTGTTGTCAGCCCCCCATGAGCCGGCGCAGCCCGTCCGAAAACGGCGGCCGGATGACGCCGCGCTCCGTCACAATCGCGCTGACGAGGGAATGCTCCGTCACGTCGAAGGCGGGGTTGTACACACGGACGCCCTCGGGCGCCATCCGTTCCCGGTACCACATCCGGGTCACCTCGTCCTGCGCCCGCTGCTCGATGGGGATTTCGCCGCCGCTGGCCAGGCTCATGTCGATGGTGGACGTCGGGGCGCAGACAATCATCGGAAGGCGGTAGTGCCTGGCCAGGATGGCCACGCCGGAGGTGCCGATCTTGTTGCAGCAGTCGCCGTTCGCGGCGATGCGGTCGGCGCCGGTGACCACGGCCTGGACCCAGCCGTTCTTCATCACCTGGGATGCCATGTTGTCGCACACCAGCGTGACGTCCACCCCGGCCGCCTGCAGCTCGAAGGCGGTCAGCCGCGCGCCCTGCAGCAAGGGGCGCGTCTCGTCCGCGTAGACTTTGAACGAACGTCCCCGTTCCAGCCCCACGTAGACCGGCGCCAACGCCGTCCCGTACCGGACCGTGGCCAGCCGGCCTGCGTTGCAGTGGGTCAGGATGGCGCCGACGCCTGCCAGCGCGGTCAGCCCGTGCTCGCCGATGGCCCGGCAGGCGGCGACGTCCTCATCAATCATTGTTTGCGCCTCCGCAAGCAGGCGCACCCGGATTTCGGGCAGGGGGAGCGCCTCGCCTCTGCGCGCGACGGCCATCATCCGCTCGATGGCCCAGAACAGGTTGACGGCGGTCGGCCGCGCGGAGGCCAGCGCGTCGGCCGCGGCTTTCAGCTTCCGATAGAAGGGCGCGTAATCCGTTTCCCGTGTGTTCACAGCCGCCAGGTATACCCCGCAGGCGGCCGCCACGCCGATGGCCGGGGCGCCGCGCACCTGGAGCGTGCGGATGGCCTCCCGGATTTCTTCCGTGGCCGTCAGCTTGAGCATCTCCAGCCGGTTGGGCAGCTGCGTCTGGTCGATGATGACCAGGGCGCGGTTTTCCGCGTCCAGCGCGACGGTGTCGGGGAAGGTCCGGCCGCTGTCCGGGTCAGCCATCGGCGCCTCCTTCCGGGCGCCCGGCGCCTCTTCAGCCAAAGGTATTCCGCCCAGCCGGATGCCCAGTTTCTCCCGGATGGCCAGCAGCTCCTTCAGCTGCCCGGCGCCGAGCGCCTGCGCGCCCACAGGCCCCAGGCCCAGGTGGGTGAGAATCAAGGCCAGGTGCTCCATCGCCTCCAGCCGGTAATAGGCCTCCGTCAGCGTACGCCCCCAGGCGACCGGCCCGTGGTTGCCCAACAGCGCGGCGTTGTACTTCGAATAACAGGGGGCGATGCCCTCGGCCACCGCCGGCGTTCCGGGGGTCTGGTAGGGCAGGCAGGGCACTTCACCCAGAAAGACCACGGCTTCCGGGTACAGGGTTTGCGTCAGCCCCTTCCCGGCGATGGCGAAGGCGGTGGACAGCGGCGGGTGGGCGTGGACGACCCCGCCGATGTCCGGGTTTTCCCGGTAGGCGCGCAGGTGCATCTGGATTTCGCTGGAGGGGCTGAGGGCGCCCTGCCGCAGCACGCTGCCCTCCCGGGTCAGCAGCACCAGGTCCTCCTCCCGCATGAACCCCTTGGACACGCCCGAGGGCGTCGCCCAGACGTTCCCCTCCCGGGTCAGGCAGGTGATGTTGCCGTCGTTGGCGGCGACGTAGTTGCGCTGGTACATCCGTCGCCCGATGTCCAGTATCAGTTCCCTGGCTTCCCGGTTTCCCGGCAGGCTCGAGCCCATTTTTGTCCTCCCTGTTCGTCCCCTCGGCGGGTATTTCGGGATTTCCGCCATCGATTATAGCGCAAGCCCTGTCCGGCCGCAAAACCGCGGCCTGCAAGCCGGGCTCGCCGCATGGTATAATCGGCCGAGAACCGCCGGGGTTTCCGGCTGCCGGAGGTGCGGCATGAAGCAAAAGGTCCGCCTGTTCATCTCCTATGCGCAAAGGGCGTCCGGTGCGGCGGAGTCCTTCTGCGCGGCGTTCGAGGAATACTGCGCCTGCTCCAGGAGCTACGATTACGCGTTCTGGCGGGACGTCGACCTGCTGCCGGGGGAGAAGTGGGAAGCGGTAATCATGGATCAGCTTTCGCGCTGCGACGGCGGCCTCCTGCTCATCAGCCCGTCCTTCCTCAACTCCGCCTATATTTCCCGCGTCGAGATGCCAGCCCTCATGCGCCCGGACAAGGTGCTCATCCCGGTCGGCCTGCTGAAAATCAACCTGGAGCGTCACGACCTGCGCGGCCTGAAGGAACGGCAGATTTACAGCCTGAAGCCCAAAGGCGGCGGCGAGGCCCGCTATTGGGACCAGCTGGGCAAAAGGGCGCGTGCGGACTTTATCGACGGCCTGTTCACGGCGCTGGAAAAGCGCCTGGACAAACGGCGCGCCATGGAGCCGGCTAATCATGATGAAGCCTGACGCCGCGCCGGGCAGCCGGCCCTGCTGCGGCTGCGCCGGGGGCGGTCCGCTGTGCACCGAGCGCGTTTTCCTGTTTGCCGGGCTTTCCCGGGACGAGCAGCTTTCCCTGGTCCGGACGGCCCGGCACAGCGCCTACGGCAAGGGGGAGCGCATCTTTTCCGTTCAGGATCCGGCGGACTGCGTGCTCATCGTCCGCTTTGGCAGCATCAAGCTGGTCCGCGTTGGGCCGGACGGCCGGGAAGTTTTGCTGGACGTCCTGGCCTCCGGCGACGCGCTGGGGGAGCACGCGCTGTTTTCCAATGAAACCTATGGCGTGGACGGTATCGCGATGGAGGAAACCGGCGTCTGCCGCATCGCGGCGGCTTCCGTGACCGCTTTGGCATCGCAAAGCCCCGGGATGGCCCGCGGCCTGCTGCGCTCCATGGGGCGCAAGCTGGGCGACGCCCGGCAGATGGCGGAAATCCTCTCCCGCTCCCAGGCCGGCGCCCGCCTGGCGGGTTTCCTTCTCTATCGCGCCCACCTGTCGGGGGACGGCCGGGTGCGCCTGTCCCAGGAGGAAATCGCCGCCTTCCTGCACCTCAGGCGTGAGACGGTGTCGCGGAAACTGTCCGGCCTGTGCGCCGCGGGGGCCGTGCGGACGGCCGGATACCGCGACATCGAGGTGACCGACGCCGCGCGGCTGCTGGAAATCTTCACGGGGCAGGGGGAACCCGGGTAAGCGCGCCGCCGGCGGCAAGGACGGAGAAAAGGAACCGGAGCGTGAGTTGAATCACAGATACGGATGCATCCATATGGTATGATAAAGCAAAACCGGCGTCTGGGCTGGACATCAGGAGGAGGGCGGCATGCGCAAGAAGATCAAGAACAACGTGGACTGGGTCGGCAAAATCGATTGGGAGCTGCGGGAGTTCCACGGCTCGGATTTCTCCGTGAACCGGGGCTCCAGCCAGAACGCCTATTTAATCCGGGAGGAGAAGACTGTGCTGGTGGACACCGTGTGGGCGCCCCACGCCCGCGAGTTCATCGACAACCTCAAGCAGGAAATCGACCTGAAGGACATCGACTACATCGTCACCAACCACGGCGAAATCGACCATTCCGGCGCGCTTCCGCTGCTGATGGCGGAAATCCCGGGCACCCCCATCTATTGCACCGCCAACGCGGTCAAATCCCTGGTGGGCCAGTACCACCACCCGGAGTGGAATTTCAAGACCGTGAAGACGGGGGACACGCTGGACCTGGGCAATGGCAAGCAGCTGATTTTCGTGGAGATGCGCATGCTCCACTGGCCGGACAGCATGGCCGCCTACATGACGGGGGACAACATCCTCTTTTCCAACGACGCCTTCGGCCAGCACTACGCGGTGGAGGAGCTGTTCAACGACTGCTGCGACCCCTGCGAATTGTGGTACGAGGCGATGAAGTACTATGCCAATATCCTGAACCCCTTCTCGCCGCTGGTCACCAAGAAAATTGAGGAAGTGGTCGCCCTCAACCTGCCCATCGACATCATCGCGACCAGCCACGGTGTCATCTGGCGGGACAATCCCCTGCAGATTGTCCAGAAATACGCGCAGTGGGCGGACGCCTACCAGGAGGACCAGGTCACCATCGTCTACGACACCATGTGGGACAGCACCCGCGTCATCGCCCATGAAATCGCGGGGTACATCAACAAGTTTTCGCCGGACACCAAGGTCAGGGTCTATAACCTCTCCAACACCGACAAGAACGACATCATGACGGAGGTCTTCCGCTCCAGGGCCATCGCGGTGGGCTCGCCCACGGTGACCAACAGCATCCTGAGCTCCGTTTCGGGCTGGCTTGCCTTCCTCAAGGAACTGAAGTTCAAGAACAAGAAGGCGGCGGTGTTCGGCTCCTATGGCTGGTCCGGCGAGGGCAACAAGGAACTGCGCGCCAGGCTGGCGGAGGCCGGGTTCGAGGTCGTGGAGCCGGAGGTCAGGGCAAACTGGAAGCCGACCCGGGAGGAATTGCTGCCCTCCGAGGCGGTCGCCCGGGCGCTGGCCCAGGGCTGAGGCGCCGGCCCGGCGTCTTCGCCGGGACAGCATTCAAAGGCAGCCGGGAGATTCGCTCCCGGCTGCCTCAGACTGTCGAAAAAGGTCTGCGGACCTTTTTCGATTCGGAGGATTGCTGCGGAATGTTTTCGCTGTTCGCGAAAACGCCGCGCGCGTCCGGCAGAGCCGGACGACCGATTGTAATCGGTGGGCTGCTGCCCCCCGATGCCCCCTGCATCATAGTCTGTAGTATGGTTCTTTGACACCCTGAGGCAGCCGGGAGATTCGCTCCCGGCTGCCTCGTCGTCTGCCTGCGCTACATCGCGTAAATCCGCTTGATGTTGTTCGGGTCCGTGTGTGGCATCCCGGCTGGCTTTCCGGTGTCCAGCAGCGCGATGGCCGCCATATCGCTCGCGCTGAGCCGGAAGTCGAAGATCTGGAAATTTTCCCGGATGCGCGCCTTGTGCGTGGACTTGGGCAGCGCGCAGACGCCCCGCTGGGTCAGCCAGCGCAGGCAGACCTGGGCGGTCGTCTTGCCGTGCTTCTCGCCGATGGCCTTGAGCACCGGGTTTTCCAGCAGGTCGGTCTTCCCCTGGGAGAAGGGACCCCAGGCCTGGTGCGCCGTGCCGTACTCCGCGAGGGTTGGCTCCATCTCCCGGCGCTGGTGGTAGGGATGGGTCTCCAGCTGATCGACGTGCGGCCGGATTTCGTTGTTCAGCGCCAGGTCGGTCACCCGGTCGGCGTAAAAGTTCGACACCCCGATGGCCCTTGCGCGCCCGTCTCTAAAAAACCGCTGCGCGGCGCGCCAGGCGCCGTACACGTCCCCGAAGGGGTGGTGCAGCAGGTACAGGTCGACGTAGTCCATCCCCAGCCGCTCGAGCGACCGTCCGAAGGCGGGCGCCGCTTTCTCCTCCGACATGTCGGAAATCCACAGCTTGGTGGTGACGAACAGTTCCCCCCGCGGGACGCCGCTGTGCCGGATGGCTCGGCCGACCGCCTCCTCGTTCCCGTAAAACTGCGCGGTGTCGATGAGCCGGTATCCGGCTTCCAGCGCGTCGCCGACCGCGCGCTCGCAGACCGCCAGGTCCTTGATCAGGTAGGTGCCAAAGCCCAGCAGGGGCATGCTGGCGCCGGTCGCCAAGCGGATGAATTCCATAAGTTGCCTCCCGGTCGCGTTATGAGGTCTCCATCTCCCCGTGCTTGCGGGAGATGGCCAGGATATGCCGCAGGGTGTGGGTGATTTCCCCGCCAAAGTCCGTCAGCAGGTACTCGCTGCGGCGGGCGTCTTCCGCGGGGTTGTTCTTGGACACCAGCCGGGAGAGGGTCAGCG
The DNA here is from genome assembly GCA_012514225.1 of Clostridiales bacterium. Classification (GTDB taxonomy): domain Bacteria; phylum Bacillota; class Clostridia; order Christensenellales; family Aristaeellaceae; genus UBA6115. The sequence goes on from JAAZAQ010000322.1 coordinate 8,206, forward strand.
CGCCCAGCTTGCGCTGCAGCTCCGTATCGCTGATGTCGCTCACGCTGGCCCGGATGTCGGAATACCGGGTGGCGCCCTGCTCAATCGCAAAGAGAATCATCGGGTTCCAGCGGCCGCCGATGATGGATTCCATCAGCCGCAGGCCGGAGTCCAGGTTCACGCTTCCGAAATTGTCAAACCGGTCATACTCGCTCATGCGCGTCCTCCCCGCTGCTGTCGTATCTCTGTGCTCCGCTTCCATTCTAACAAGGAATGGGGGGATGGACAAGGAAAGGAAAGCCAACAGATTTGTTCGTTGACCGGCTACAACCGCATCCGGTAGGGTAAGGTGACAAGAGGCACAGCGACGCCGGCGGCCGCCGGCATGAAGAAAAGGAGGAAGAAATGAAAGACCCGACCCGGAAAAACGGCTTGGGCGAGCACGCCCTCAGCCGCAACGACGTCATCGGGGCGGAGCCCCGCATCACGACCGCCGCCGGCGCGCCGGTGGAAAACAACCAGGACAGCATGGGGGCGGGCGCCCGGGGACCCCTGGCCCTGCAGGACGTCTGGCTGCTGGAAAAGCACGCCCACTTCAACCGCGAGCTCATCCCCGAGCGGCGCATGCACGCCAAGGGCTCCGGCGCCTTCGGCACCTTTACCGTCACCCATGACGTCACGCGGTACACCAAGGCGAAAATCTTCTCGGAAATCGGCAAGAAGACCGAGATGTTCGCCCGCTTTTCCACCGTCGCGGGGGAACGGGGCGCCGCGGACGCGGAGCGCGATATCCGCGGGTTCGCGCTGAAGTTCTATACGGAAGACGGCAACTGGGACATGGTGGGCAACAACACCCCGGTGTTCTTCTTCCGGGACCCCCTCAAGTTCATCGACCTCAACCACGCCGTCAAGCGCGACCCCCACACCAACCTGCGCTCCCCCAACAACAACTGGGACTTCTGGTCCTCCCTGCCCGAGGCGCTGCTGCAGGTGACCATCGTGATGTCCGACCGCGGCATCCCCAGCTCCTACCGCCACATGCACGGCTTTTCCAGCCATGCCTATTCGCTCATCAACGCGCAGGGCGAGCGCTTCTGGGTCAAGTTCCACTTCCGTTCCCAGCAGGGCATCCAGAACTACACCGACCAGGAAGCTGAAATGGTCGCCGGGAAAGACCGGGAAAGCCACCAGCGCGACCTGCTGGAAGCCATCCGCCAGGGCCGTTTCCCGAAATGGAGGATGTATATCCAGGTCATGACCCGGGAGCAGGCCGACGCGATGGAGAACAACCCCTTCGACCTGACCAAGATGTGGCTGAAGAAGGATTATCCGCTGATTCCCGTCGGCGAGTTCGAGCTCAACCGCAACCCGGACAACTACTTCGCCGACGTCGAGCAGTCCGCCTTCGCGCCCAGCAACGTGGTGCCCGGCATCAGCTTCTCGCCCGACCGGATGCTGCAGGGCCGCCTGTTCGGCTACGGCGACGCGCAGCGCTACCGCCTGGGCATCAACCACCACCAGATTCCGGTCAACCAGCCCCGCGGCGTCGCAAAGCCGCACGCCTTCCACCGCGACGGCCGGATGCGCGTGGACGGCAACCTGGGCGCCGAGAACCACATCGAGCCCAATTCCTACGGCAACTGGACCGAGGCGCCGGACAACTACCAGCCCATGCAGCAGGGCGGCGACGTCTACCGCTACGACTTCCGCGCGGACGACAGCGACTACTACACCCAGCCGGGCCTGCTCTTCCGCGCAATGACGGATGACCAGAAGCGCGTGCTGTGTGAAAACACCGCCCGCAACATGGGGGACAGCACCCTGCAGATCAAGCACCGGCACATCCACGCCTGCTACCAGGCGGACCCCGCCTACGGAGAAGGCGTCGCCCGCGCCCTGAACATCGACCTGAAGGACGTGGACCTCAACCTGCCGGCACGCGATTCCCGGGAGAACAACTTCAAGGCCAACCACGCCCATCCGGAACTCAACGTGCCCGGTGAAGACCGTTCCAAGGCCGCGTGGGAAGAAATCAAGACGGACTACGATCCGAAATCCTTCGTCGAGCCGGAGGACGACCCCTACCTTCTCTGATTCTCCAGGCGCCCCGGCGGTATTCGCCGCGCCTTTCCCCGCCGCCCCCTCCGGGGCGGCTCAGACTGTCGAAAAAGGTCTGCGGACCTTTTTCGATTCGGAAGATTGCTGCGGAATATTTTCGCTGTTCGCGAAAACGCCCCGCGCGTCCAGCAGAGCCGGACGACACGATGATTATCAGTGGGCTGTCGCCCCCCGAAGCCCCCTGCATCATGGTCTGTAGTAAGGTTTATTGACAAACTGCGCCGCCCCATCCGGGGCGGCTCTTTCTTATAAACCGGCTGGAAATCTGGATGGGAAAATCCCCTGAATCGTATTGCGCCCGCAGTCGGGCCTGGCGGAAACCTTCATGAATGCAAGCCTGCGCTTCCGCAGGAGCCCGGCGACAAAACAATTTGAAATATGCGCCGGAATCCCTTGACAACCCGGGTTTCGCATGGTATGTTCTAGGAGCGTTAGCACTCGACCAATGAGAGTGCTAACAAT
>JAAZAQ010000037.1 GCA_012514225.1 Clostridiales bacterium
ATCCTGGACGAGCCCACCCGCGGGGTGGACATCGGCGCCAAGGAAATCATCCACAAGGCCATCGACCGGCTGGCCAAGCAGGGCACGGCCATCATCCTCATCACCAGCGACCTGCCCGAAATCGTCGGCCTGTCCGACCGCGCGGTCATCCTGCGCAACGGGCACGTCATCGGGGAAATCCCCCGCAACGGCATCCTGGAGACCGAGCTGCTCATGGCCGCCAACGGCGAGGGGGAATACGTGCATGTCTGAGACCAACTTCGACTCCAACCCCGCATGCACCGTCCACCGCGTGCGCGAGACCAGCAAGTTCGCGCAATGGATCAACCGCCTGGGCGTTTACGTGGTGGTCGCGGCCCTGCTGATTATCGGCATGGCGGTGGCGCCCACCAAGTTCCTGTCCCTGGAGAACATCCGCAACACCCTCCAGTCCGTCTCCCTGATGGGCATGGTCGCCGTCGGCATGAGCTTCGTGGTGTACTCGGCCAACTTCGCCGACCTGTCCGCGCCCATGATCATCGCCTTCTCCGGCATGATCACCATCAGCAGCATCCGGATGGGCTTCGTGCCCGCCTTCGTCATCGGCGTGCTGTCGGGCACCCTGCTGGGCGCGATCAGCGGCTTTGTCATCGGCAAGCTGCGGGCGCACCCGGTCATCTGGACGATGGCGTACAACTTCGTGCTCTCGGGCATCGTCCGCTGGATTTACATGGGCAGCCAGATTTACCCGGACGTCATCGCGCCGGATTCCGCGGCCGTGGACACCTTCTACAACCTGTCCCGCGCCAGCATCCCCATCGGGGACTTCAGCCTCTCCTGGATGACGGTCGTCATGCTGGCGATGATCGTGCTGGGGCAGCTCATCCTCAAGCGGACCAAGTTCGGCAACCAGCTCAAGGTCGTGGGCTCCAACTACGAGGCGGCGCGGCTGTCGGGCATCAACGTGACGGGCGTCATCATCACCGTGTTCATGATCGCGGCCTTCTGCTTCGCGGTGACCGGCGTCTTCTTTGCCTCCATCTCCAAGATGGGCGCCTACTACAACGGCGAGGGCTACGACTTCCGCGCGGTGACGGCGGTGCTGCTGGGCGGCATGACCCTGATGGGCGGCAAGGGGGACATGATCGGCACCTTCGGCGGCGCGCTGGTGATGGGCATGCTGACCAACATCATGAACCTCATCGGCGTGTCCACCTTCGAGCAGTACATGGTGCTGGGCGTCGCCTTCCTGATCATCGTGTGGATTACGACGATTTCTGACAGAAAGCTGGGGAAGAGCTGATGGACGGGAAGCGGAAACTGAATATCCCGCGGCTGGTGAACGAGTACCGCGTCTACCTCATCCTCGTCCTCATGCTGCTCATCGGCACCCAGGCGCGGCGCTACTTCACGGTGCTCAACATCAAGTCCATCCTGGACAGCACCGTGCTGTTCACTATGATCGGCAGCGGGTTCACCCTGTGCATGATCTGCGGCCACATGGATCTGTCCGTCGGCCTGATGGCCAACCTGGGCGCGATTTTCGCCGTGGGTCTGCACACCCTGCAGGGGCTGCCCTGGGCCGCGTCCATCGCCGTCGCCCTGCTGGCCGCCGCCGCGGCGGGCGTGGTCAACGGCATCCTGGTCACCAAGGGCAAAATCCATTCCTTCATTGTGACCCTGGGCATGCAGTTCGTGCTGCGGGGCATCGTCTACATCTACTGCGGCGCCGGGGAAATCGGCGTCAGCGGCGACTACGCCCTGGGCGACTGGCTCAACCACCAGCTGGGCGGCTTCCCCCTCACGCCCAAGTTCCTCATCACCCTGTCGGTGGGCGCCGTGCTGGCCCTCATCCTGTGGAAGACGCGCTTCGGCCGCAACGTTTACGTCACCGGCGGCAACCGGGACACGGCCTGGCTGGGCGGCGTGAACACGACCGCCACCACCATCGGGGCCTTCGCGATTTCGGGCGTCGTCTCCGCCCTGGGCGGCATCCTCTTCGCCATCGCGCAAAGCTCCGCCGCCCCCAACCTGGGCGAGAAGGGCATCAGCCCGCTGATGGTCGCACTGGCCGCGACCGTCATCGGCGGCACGTCCACCTACGGCGGCAAGGGCAGCGTGTGGAAGACCTTCGTCGCGGTCATCGCCCTGATGGCCATGAACAGCGCGCTGAACATCATCTACCGCAAGATTGAAATCCAGATCCTGGCCAACGGCCTCATCCTGGCGGCCGTCGTACTGTACGAGACCATCGTCGCCTACTTCGCCGGCAAGAAGGCCGGCGCGCGCGCCCAGCTGCTGCTGGAGCGGAAGCGGCAGATTGCCGAACCGTCCCCCAGGTGAGAACCCACCGGGGATTGTATAAAAAGGAGGAAACCATGAAAAAACTGCTGGCCCTGTTGCTGACCCTGGCCCTGCTCCTGCCCGCCGCCGCGCTCGCGGCGCTGCCGGATTCCAGCGGCGTGCTGTCCACGGACGGGCAGATGCTCATGCCTGAACTGACCGTCAAGGACATCCCGGAGCGCCCGGCGGATCCCGCCTCACTGCCCGAAACCGACGCCGGCCGTTATTTCGACATGGAATACGCGGGCTGGGACGCCACCGAAAAGGTGAACATCCCCGTCTCCGACGGGTCGGGCCCCCAGGGCAAGAACGTCATCGTCATCGTGCACGGCGCGCACGGCTGGACCACCGCCTACCAGAAGGGCGTTCAGAAGGCCGCGGACTTCTTCGGCATCACCGTCGAAATCATGGACCCCAACTGGGACCTGGCGACCCAGAACCAGATGATTGACACCGCCATCAACCTCCAGCCCGACGCCATCGCGCTCATCCCCCTCAACGCCGAGTCCGCGGTGCAGCAGTTCAAGAAGATCAACGACGCCGGCATCCCGGCCTTCGGCACCAACACCCTGACCACCTCCGACGCCATGAAGTACATGGTCTGCTGGACCGGTCCGGACGACTGGGGCCAGATGCGCAAGCTGTCGGACGTGCTGGCCAAGGCCATGAACAACGAGGGCGGCATCGCCTACATCACCCACAACGCCGGCACCTCCCCCTACTACGCCCGCACCTACGGCCCCATCACGCAGTTCGCGCAGACGGCCCCGGGCATCAAGACCCTGGACATCCAGACCCCCGGCTTTGACGCGGTCGCCTGCAAGCAGGTCGTCGCCGACTGGCTGACCCGCTTCGGCACCGAGCTGAAAGCCATCTTCCTGGCGGACGACTCCGCCCAGGCCATCGGCGCGATCGACGCGCTCAACGAGGCCGGCCGCAGCGACGTCCTGGTCGTCGCCGCGGGCAACTCCAAGACCGGTCAGGACTACGTGAAGGAAGGCAAGCTGCTCGCCATCACCTACCAGACCGCAGAGGGCGATGGCGCGGCCGCCATCTTCGCGATGGCCAAGTACTTCGACGGCCAGGAGGTTCCCGCCATCGGGTACCTGGCCCAGCAGATCATCACCCTGGAGAACGTGGACAGCTTCTATCCTGTGCAGTGGTAAACGGTATCCCGGGGCCGTCCGAAAGGGCGGCCCCGGGCAAGCCCCGCGCCCGGCGCGCGGGGGAAGGAGCGCGCGGCATATGAAACGCATCGGCCAACTGATCGGCCTGAGGCCTGAAAAGGCCGAGTATTACAAGAAACTGCACGCGGACGCCTGGCCGGGCGTGCTGGACATGATCAGGGCGTGCAACATCCGGAATTATTCCATCTTCCACCGGGACGGCCAGCTGTTCGCCTATTTCGAGTACGTCGGCGACGATTTCGACGCGGACATGGCCAAAATGGCCGCCGACCCCCTGACGCAGGAGTGGTGGGCGGAGTGCAAGCCCTGCCAGGAGCCGCTGCCGGGCCGCGCGCCGGGCGAATGGTGGAGCGACATGGAAGAGGTCTTCCATACGGACTGAGGAGGTTGGGATGAACAGCCTGGAGCGTTTTCTGGCGACCATCGAGCGCAGGGGCGTGGACCGCCCCGCGGCCTGGCTGGGAATGCCGGACCGGCACGCCCTGCCCGCCCTGTTCGAGGAATACGGTGTGGACAGCCTGCACGCGCTGAAGCTGGCCGTCGGGGACGATTTTTACGCGGTGGAGCTGCCCTACGACGCGCCGGACGCCAAGGCCATCTATTCCGCCTTCAACTGGTACGGGGACAAGGCCCAGGACGACGACCACCGCACGCTGACCGCGGACGGCTGCTTCAAGGACGCGGAGACGCCCGAGGACCTCGCCTTTTTCGACTGGCCGGACCCGGCGAAATACATCGACCGGGCTGAGTGCCGGCGGCGGGTGGAGCAGGCGCCCCCCGACAAGGCGGTGCTGGGCGTCATCTGGTCCGCGCACTTCCAGGACACCTGCGCGGCCTTCGGCATGGACACCGCCCTGATGAACATGCTCGTCAACCCGGAGGTTTACCGGGCGGTGGACGACCGGATCGTCGCGTTCTACCTGAAGGCCAACGGCATCTTTTACGAGGAGACGCGCGGGCGGCTGCACGCCGTGCTCATCGGCAACGACATGGGCAGCCAGCGGGCGCTGATGATTTCTCCGGAACTGGTGCGCCAGTTCGTCATCCCCGGCGTGCGCCGGCTGGTCGGGCAGGCCCACGACTACGGGCTGAAGGTCATCTACCATTCCTGCGGCTCCATCGCCCCTGTCATCCCGGACCTCATCGAGGCGGGCGTGGACGCCATCCACCCCATCCAGGCGAAGGCCCACGGCATGGGCGCGGCCGAGCTGCGCGGGCAGTACGGGGACCGGGTGTCCTTCTGCGGCGGCATGGACGTGCAGGACCTGATGGTCAACGGCACCCCGGACAGCGTCCGCGCCGAGGTCCGCCGCCTGCGCGGGCTGTTCCCCACCGGGCTCATCCTCTCGCCCAGCCACGAGGCCATCCTGCCCGACGTGCCGCCCCGCAACGTCCGCGCGCTGTTCGAGGAAGCCACCCGGGCCGGCTGAGCCGGCCGAATCCCAAGGGAAAGAGGTGTTCGCAGATGAACCGGAAGGTTGCCGCCAAGCTGGACCGCGTGCGCAAGGCGCTCACGGGCGGGATGCCCGACCGGGTGCCCGTCAGCGATTTTTTCTGGACGGGGTACCTGAAACGGGAAAAGGCGCTGCGCGGCGAGGGCTTCGACCCCTACCGCCACTACGACCTGGACTACGTCGTGGTCAGCCCCAACATGGACCCCAAAATCCAGCCCTTCGAGGTGCTCTACGACGACGGCGTCCACACCGCGCTGCGCACCGGGTTCGGGGCGACCATCCGGCGCAC
>JAAZAQ010000323.1 GCA_012514225.1 Clostridiales bacterium
CGGCCGGAAATGACATTGAGCCCGCCCCGCCGCCGAAGGTAGGATACGCGTATCAAAGGCGTCGACGGGGAACAGGTAGCCCTCCCCCTCCCTTCAAGAGAACTGCCGGCCGGTGCGAGGCAGCAGGGGACAGGAGCGCGAGTACATCCCTCGAGCCGCAGGCTGAACCGAGTAGGCCGCGCCGGAATCCCACCGTTACAAGGGAAGGCAATGATGGTTGCCGTTGAGCCGTCTTCGGACGGAAAATCGAGGTGGTACCGCGGATCTCCCGCCCTCTGCAATGCAGGGGGCGTCTTTTTTAGGGAGTGACATCGACAAAGGAGGACCTCAGGATGAAAAAACGGTTCGCGATTCTGTCCCTGCTGCTGGCGCTGGCGATGGTGATGCCCGTCTACGCCCAGGAGCTGCCCCTGGTGGGCATCCTCCAGTACGTGCAGCATCCCGCGCTGGACGCGGCCCGGGAGGGCTTCATCCAGGGCCTGAAGGACGAGGGCTTCGTGGACGGGGAAACCGTCCGCCTGGACTACCAGAACGGGCAGGGCAGCCAGGACATCAACGCCAGCGTCGCCGACAGCTTCATCGCCCAGAAGGCCGACCTGGTGCTGGGCATCGCCACGCCCTCCGTGCAGGCGCTGGCCGGCAAGACCGAGACCATCCCCATCCTGGGCACCGCGGTCACGGACTACGTCGCCGCCAAACTGGTCGAAAGCAACGAGGCCCCGGGCTTCAACGTGTCGGGCACCACGGACATGAACCCCGTCGCCGACCAGATCGCCATGGTGAAGCGGCTGGTGCCGGAGGCCGCGACCCTGGGCCTGCTCTACACTTCCAGCGAGGTCAACTCCCAGCTGCAGGCCGACCTCGCCCGGCAGGAAGCGGAAAAGCTGGGGCTCAAGGTGGTGGAGGTCACCGTCAACAATTCCAACGACGTGCAGCAGGCGGCGGTCAGCGTGCTGTCCCAGTGCGACGTGCTCTACGTACCCACCGACAACATCATCGCCTCCTCCATCTCCCTGGTGGCGGAGGAAGCGCTCAGCCGCAACATCCCCATCGCCTGCGGCGAGGAGGGCATCGTCCGCGGCGGCGGCACCTTCACCCTGGGCATCAGCTACTTCAACCTGGGCGTCCAGACGGGCAAGATGGCCGCGCAGCTGCTGCGCGGGGAGGCCAAGGTCTCCGAGATGCCCATCCAGCGCCAGAGCGAGTTCACCTACCTGGTCAACAAAACCTTCATGGACAGGATCGGCCTGGAAATCCCCGCCGATTTGCTGCCCTTCGCGGAAGAAATCTAAGGAGCGTTCCGCCCGCCCGGGGTTTCCCGGGCGGGCGGCGGAGGAAACGTGGAACAAATCCTGCTGGGCGCCCTTTCCCTGGGCCTGCTGTGGTCCATCATGACCATCGGCGTGTACATCTCCTACCGCGTGCTGGACGTGGCAGACCTGACGGTGGAGGGCTCCATCACCCTGGGCGCGGCGGTCTGCGCGCGCCTGATTTCCGGCGGCGCGGACCCTTACCTGGCGCTGCTGGTCTCCTTCCTGGCGGGCATGGGCGCGGGGCTGGTGACCGGGCTCCTTCACACCAAGCTGCGGATTCCGGCGCTGATTTCCGGCATCCTCACCATGATCGCCCTGTACTCGGTCAACCTCCGGGTCATGGGCATGGCCAACGTGTCCCTGCTGCGCATGACCACCGTCTATTCTCTGCTGGGCGGCCTGACGGGGCTGGATAAAACCGGCTCCGTCATTTTGCTGGGGGGGCTGCTGTCCCTCTTCGTGGTGGGGGCGCTGTACTGGTTCTTCGGCACCGAAATCGGCAGCGCCATCCGGGCGACCGGCAACAACCCCAACATGGTGCGCGCCCAGGGCATCCACACGGACACCACCATCGTCATCGGCCTGATGCTGGCCAACGCCCTGGTCTCCCTGTCCGGCGGGCTCATCGCCCAGTCGCAGAACTACGCGGACGTGCAGATGGGCACCGGGGCCATCGTCATCGGCCTGGCCAGCCTCATCATCGGCGAGGTGCTCTTCGGCAAGCGGAACTTCTTCAGCCGCCTGCTGTCGATGATATTCGGCGCCATCACCTACCGGGTCATCATCGCCCTGGTGCTGCGCCTGGGCATGGCGGCGGACGACCTGAAGCTGTTCACGGCCATCACGGTCGCCCTGGCGCTGGCCCTGCCGAGGATGAAGGACCTGCGCGACACGCTGCGCGCGGGCCTGGTGGGGAGGAAGAACCATGCTGAAGGTTGACCGCCTGACCAAGGTCTTCAACCCCGGCACCATCAACGAAAAGCTGGCGCTGGACAACGTCAGCCTGCACCTGCGGCCGGGCGACTTCGTCACCGTCATCGGCGGCAACGGCGCGGGCAAGTCCACGCTGCTCAACTGCGTCGCCGGCGTCTTCCGCCAGGAGGCCGGCAGCATCGTGCTCGACGGCGTCGGGCTGGACCGGCTGCCGGAGCACAAGCGCGCCAAATACCTGGGACGCGTCTTCCAGGACCCCCTGATGGGCACGGCGGCGGACATGGAAATCGAGGAAAACCTGGCGCTGGCCAACCGCCGGGGCAAGCCCCGCGGCCTGTCCTGGGGCGTCACCGCCAGGGAGCGGGCGCAGTTTCGGGAAAAGCTGGCCGCGCTGGAACTGGGGCTGGAGGACAGGATGGCCGTCAAGGTACGGCTGCTCTCCGGCGGCCAGCGGCAGGCGCTGACCCTCCTGATGGCCACCCTCAACGCGCCCAAGCTGCTGCTGCTGGACGAGCACACCGCCGCGCTGGACCCGAAGACCGCCCGCAAGGTGCTCTCCCTCTCCGACCGCTTCATCAGCGAGATGAAGCTGACCTGCATGATGGTCACCCACAACATGCGCGACGCCATCCAGTACGGCAACCGCCTCATCATGATGAGCCAGGGCAAGATCATCCTGGACGTGAACGGCGGGGACAAGAAAAACCTGAGCGTGGAGGAGCTGGTCCAGCTCTTCAGCCGCAAGGCGGGCGAGGAGGCGGCCAACGACCGCATGCTGCTGGGCTGA
>JAAZAQ010000324.1 GCA_012514225.1 Clostridiales bacterium
CCCGAGCCCGAGGGGCCCACCAGGGCGACGTGGCGGCCTTTCGGCACGTGCAGGTCGAGCCGGTCGAGCACCTCGGCGCTGCCGTCCTCGTAGCGGAAGGATACGTCCTGAAGCGTGATGTCGCCCTGCACGTTCTCAAGCGGCTTCGCGTCCGGCGCGTCCTTGATCTCCAGTGGCGCGTCCATGATTTCGTAGAAGCGCTCCAGGCCCGTGACGCCCATCTGGAACTGCTCCGCGAAATCCACCAGCCGGCTGACCGTCGCCAGCAGCAGGTTCACGAACAGCAGGTAGGAGGCGAAGCCGCCGGCGGTCAGCTCGCCCCGGGCCAGGAACACGGCGCCGAAGACGATGACCAGCAGGTTCATCAGGCCGTTTAAAAACAGCGAGGTGGAATGGAACCCCGCCATCACGTGGTACTGCTTCCTTTTCAGACTCAGGAATTTCAGGTTGCCCTCGCCGAACTTCTCGTTTTCCAGCTCCTCCCGGGCGAAGGACTGCACCACCCGCATGCCCAGCAGGCTGTCCTCCGTCTGGGCGTTGATTTCGCCGATCTGCTTGCGCGATGCGCTGAACACCGAACGCATCTTGCCGTGGAAGAGGTACACCGACACCAGCAGGACGGGCAGCGCCAGGAAGATGATGAGGGTCAGCTTCAGGCTCATCATGGAGAGCAGGATGAAGGATACCACCAGCTTGACCGCGGCGATGAGGAACTCCTCCGGGCAGTGGTGGGAAAACTCCGTCACCTCGAACAGGTCGTGGGTGATGCGCGCCATGATCTGGCCGACCTTGGCGGTGCTGTAGTAGGAGAAGGACAGCTGGGACAGGTGGTTGAACAGGTCGGAGCGCATGTCCTTCTCCATCATCGCGCCCATGATGTGCCCGCGGGACTGCATGTAGTACTTGCATCCCGCCTCCAGCAGCAGCAGGGCGAAATAGATCAGCCCCAGGCCCAGCACGAAGGACGCGGTCAGACTCGCCACGTCGGAAATCGCCCGGTCGGTGATTTCCCGGACAATCAGCGGGAACGCCAGCCCGCAGGCCGTGGTGAGCACGGCGCAGACCAGGCTGAAGACCAGGATGCGCAGATAGGGCTTGTAATAGGGGATGAAGCGCCGGATGAGCGCGCCGGCGCGGGGCGGTTTGGCCATAGGGTCTCCTTTTGCGTCGCTTTCAGGGTTCCGTGGGGATAAAGCCGCCGGCGTCCGGCGGGGCGTGGGGGCGGATGAGGAAGGCGGCCTCCCCGGTCATCAGGGCGTACACGTCTTGCCCCTCCTCCCTCGCGCGCAGGAGGGGGACCCCCATCAGCGCCCGGTCCGTCGCCATGAATACGGCCTCCGGCGGCATGATGCCCGGCGCGGCGGAGGCGGGGCGGACACCGGTCACGCGCGCGGCGGTACCCTCCAAGCTCACCGTCCGGGTGATATAGCCGTGGTAGGCGCCCGATTCCACGCGGCCGCTCCCCAAGCCCTCGGGCAGGGGAAGCGCGGCGCCGAAGGCGCGGGCCAGCAGCCGTCCGTCCGCGCTTTCCACCGGCTCGATTTTCAGCAGCTGCGCCGCGGCGGCCTCCACCAAAAACCGCTCGCTGCGGCGGGTTTCCTCGTTTTCCATCATGACGGCGACCAGGTAGAACGCCGTCATCACCAGCAGGGACAGCAGGAAGGCCAGGACGCGGCGCAATACGCGCCCCAGGCCCCGCGCCCTTTTTGCCTCCGTCACCGCAGCAGCGCCAGCAGCTCAGGCCCCAGCTGGGCGTCCAACGCCTTGGTCTCCCCCTGAACCTGCTCGAAGAAGGCGCGGTAGAAGGCCTTGGCCAGCACCTGCGCCTCCTCCCGGTTCAGGTAGGGAGAGGAAAAGATGTTCTTCAGGATGTCCCGGGCGGGCATGGCCAGGTAGCGGGGCAGGGCGCCCTTGAAGGAAAAGCCCAGCACCTTGGGCACGTGCCCGGAGTCCGAGGAGATGAAGATGCGCATATAGTCCCGCGACAGGTCCTCCAGGTAGCCGCGCAGGAAGGCCGCCCTGTCAGGCGCCTGCTCCAGGGCGCGCAGCAGCCGCGGCTCGTCGAACAGCTCCCGTTCCATTTTCCGCAGGTCCTCGGGCTTGTGCTTCTCCGGGTGCTCGAAGGCGTTGAGCAGGAAGGACTTGATGACGGAGAAATCCAGGTCCCTCGGGTTCCGTTCGTGCAGGCGGCCGTGCAGCAGCAGGCGCCGCTGGATGCCAAGGTCCTCCGGCGCCAGCTGTTCCGCCCGGGCCAGCGCCTGGTACACGCGCACGGGGTCGTCCTGGGTGTCGGCGATGAAAAGCAGCTGCTCCATCGTCAGGCCCTCGCGCAGCTCCGGCTCTTTTTTCTTTGAAAATAAGGGCATTTTCCCTCCTGTTGACCGGCTTTATGATGGCTTGATTTTACCATGCCCCGCCTTCCTTGACAACTTTGCCCGCCCGGGGTATATTCTGGGCGTGCCAAGAGGCATGGGGGTGCTGGCGGTTGCCGGCTGAGATCGGGCGAGAGCCCGGGACCCCGAAACCTGATCCGGATAATGCCGGCGTAGGGAATGCAATTCATGAAACGCCTGCATTGACAGGCGTTTTTCCTGTATTGGGAAGAAGAAAAGGAGGCATCCATGTCCGTCCCCCGCACCGTGTCCGCCCGAACCACCCGCAGGATGCTGGAAAGCGCGATACTCATCGGCATCGCCATGGTGCTCAGCGAGTTCGCCAAGTTCAGCTCCACTTGGCTCTTCGGCGGCAGCGTCACCCTGGGCAGCATCGTCCCGCTGGTCCTGATTTCCTGGCGCTGGGGCACCCGCCAGGGCCTGTTCAGCGCGTTTGTCTTTTCCCTGCTGCAGATGTTCGTGGGCTTCAAGAACGTCACCTACGGGCAGACCGTGTTCCAGATGGTGCTCATCGCCCTACTGGACTACGTCGTCGCCTTCACCGTCGTCGGCCTGGCCGCGGTGTTCAGGAAGGCCGCCAAAAACCAGCTGGTCGCCCTGGGCGGCGGCATCCTGCTGGTCAGCGCGCTGCGCTTCCTGTGCCACTTCGTATCCGGCTGGATGATCTGGGACGCGCTGTGGCCCAACGACAAGGGACTGTCCGGCGCGGCTTACTCGCTGATCTACAACGGCGGCTACATGCTGCCGGAAACCCTGGTCGCCCTGGTCATCGCCCTGCTGCTCTTCGTCCCCCTGCGGCGCTATTGGCTGGGGGAGGACCTGACCGAAGCCCGCGCGGGGTAATCGCAGCCGAAACCGCTTATTTCCCTTGATTTTCAGCCGGGAGAATCTGCCGGGGCAAACGCCCCGGTTTTTATATTGTTTGTGAAATGTGTCCTTATTTCAGAAAGATATTGACAAACCCGCCGGAGGGGAGTAGAAAGGAACTGAAACAGGGGAATAGGCAGCGCGCCAATCAGCCGGCAAAGGAGGGGCGGGTTTCATCGGGGGGCGTCGCTTTCTGTGTCCCGGTTTCGCGGCAAGGGAAGCCGCGGAAAAATCCCTGCTGTCCGCCAGTCGTATTTACGATGACCGGGGCATAAAGGGCTGGAGCGCGGGGGCGCGCTCCGATAAGACCGGCCGCCGCCTGAAGCGGCGGTGAATCAGGTCGTCAAGGAGGTACCGTCAATGCCCAAATTCATGCCCGAACCCTACCGTATCAAGATGGTCGAGCCCATCCGGCTCACCACCCGCGAGGAACGCGAGCAGGCCCTGCGGGAGGCCGAGTACAACATGTTCCGCATCCGGTCGGACGACGTGTACGTCGACACGCTCACAGACTCCGGCACCAACGCGATGAGCGACGCGCAGTGGTCCGCGATGCTCATGGGCGACGAGGCCTACGCAGGGGGCCGCAGCTACTTCAGGCTGCTGGAGGCGGCCCGTGACATCTTCGGCTACGGCTATATCCAGCCGGTGCACCAGGGGCGCGCGGCGGAGAAGGTGCTGCTGCCCGTCTTCCTGCACAAGGGGAAGTTCGCCATCGCCAACCTCTTCTTCGACACCACACGCGCCCATGTGGAGCTCGCCGGCGCCCGCTGCCTGGAGGCCTGCTGCCCCGAGGCGGCCAATTCCCAGCTGCGCGCGCCGTTCAAGGGCAACATGGACGTCGGGAAACTGGAGCAGCTCATCCTGGAGAAGGGGCCGGAGAACATCGGGATGGTGGTGATGACCGTCACCAACAACTCCGCCGGCGGCCAGCCGGTGTCCATGCAGAACATGCGGGAAACCGCGGAGGTCTGCCGCAGGCACCGCATCCACCTGAACATCGACGCCGCGCGCTACGCCGAAAACGCGATGTTCATCAAGCTGCGCGAGGAGGGCTTCTCCGGCGTGCCGGTGAAGGACATCACCCGCGATTTCTTCGCCCTGGCGGACAGCTTCACCATGAGCGCGAAGAAGGACACCATCGTCAACATGGGTGGCCTCATCGGGGTGAAGGACGCGGACGCGCCCTACATCCTAAAGGTCAAAGCCAACTGCATCTCCTACGAGGGCTTCTACACCTACGGCGGCCTCAACGGGCGGGACCTGGAGGCGCTGGCGGTGGGCCTGTACGAGGGGCTGGACGAAAACTGGCTGCGCTACCGCCTGGGCACCATGGAATACATGGGCGCGCGGCTGGACGAGATGGGGATTCCCTACCAGGCGCCGGCCGGGGGTCACGGCATTTTCCTGGACGCCGCGCGGTTTTACCCGCACATCCCCTACACCGAGTTCCCCGGCCAGGTGCTGGCTGTCGAGCTGTACAAGGAATGCGGACTGAGGGCCTGCGACATCGGCAGCTACATGATGGGCAACGACCCCGACACGGGCAGGCAGGTCAAGTCCCTCAACGAGTTCACGCGCCTGGCAATCCCGCGCCGGGTGTACACGCAGTCCCACTACGACATGGTGCTGGAGGGCATCGGGGAGGTTTGGCGGGGGCGCGGCGACGTCCGCCGCGGCTACAGGATTACCTGGGAGCCACCCATCCTGCGGCACTTCCAGGCGTCCCTGGCGCCCATCGAGGGCTGAGCGGCATCCGATAGAAAGCGAAGGAGGTTCCCGTCATGCAGGAGAACACCCCCAAAACCCAGCCCGACCTTACCGGCGGGCGCGAACAGTTCAAAAGCCGGCTGGGCTTCATCCTGGCCTGCGTCGGCTCCACCCTGGGCATGGGCGACATCTGGCTGTTCCCCTTCCGCGTCGGCCAGTTCGGCGGCGCGGCCTTCCTGATTCCCTATTTCATCTTCGTGGCCTTCATCGGCTACGTCGGCATCGTGGAGGAAACCGCCCTGGGCCGCGGCATGCGCGCAGGCCCGCTGGGCGCCTTCTCCAGGGCCATGGCGCAGGCCAAAAAGAACCCGACGGTCGGCCGCGTCCTGGGCTGGATTCCGGTCATCGGCTCCTTCGGCATCGCGGTGGGCTACGCCATCGTGGTCGGCTGGATTCTCCGCTACACCGTCGGCTCCATCTCCGGCGCCCTGATGAATAACGAGGTCGGCCCCTACTTCGGCCAGATTGTCGGCCCCCTGGGCAGCCTCCCCTGGCACGTCATCGCCATCCTGGTCACCATCGCCATCCTCATCGCCGGCGTGTCCAAGGGCATCGAGACGGTCAACAAGATCATGGTGCCGATGATTTATATCCTGTTCATCATCTTCGGCATCCGCATCTTCACCGTGCCCGGCTCCCTGGACGGCCTGAAATTCCTGTTTACGCCGGACTTCAAGATGCTGGCCCGCCCCAACACCTGGGTCTTCGCGCTGGGCCAGGCCTTCTTCAGCCTCTCCCTGGCCGGCAGCGGCACGGTCATCTACGGCAGCTACCTCAGCGACGGCGTCGACGTGCGCAAAAGCTCGCGCCAGGTCGCGGTCATGGACACCCTGGCCTCCGTCATGGCCACCCTGCTCATCATCCCGGCCGCCTTCGCCTATGGCAAGGACCCGGCCGCGGGCCCGCCGCTGCTCTTCCTGACGATGACCGACGTGCTCAAGTCCATGCCCGGCGGATACTTCTTCTCCATCCTCTTCTTCGTCGCGGTGTCCTTCGCGGGCATCACCTCGCTCATCAACCTGTTCGAGACGCCGGTGGACGCGGTGAAGGAGCAGTTCAAGCTGCCGCGCTGGCTGTCGGTCGTGCTTGTCTGCGGGGTCGCCTTCCTTATCGGGCTGCCCTTCGAGGACGCCAACAACCTGGGCACGCTGATGGACGTCATCAGCATCTACATCGTGCCCGCGGGTGCCCTGCTGGCGGCGTTCATGTTCTTCTGGGTGTGCAACAAGCAGTGGGTGCTCGACGAGATCAACAAGGGCGTGCTGGAGAAGAAGGCGGGGGACGGCTTCTACAAGTACGGCAAGTACGTCTTCGTCGGCGTCACGGCGCTGGTCTTCCTCATCAACCTCTACTACGTCCTCGTCCTGCGCCAGGGCGCCATCGGCTGAGCCCGGCCATATGACCCACCGGGAAAGGGCGTTGCAGCCCTTTCCCTTTCTGTTTCCCCCGCAGCCCTGACCGGCCGCGCCGGGCGCTTCCTTGCCCGGTTTTCGCGCGCTGTGCTATACTCGCCGCATGGCGGAGCGGAAAACGGGGGATTCTACGGACCATGGCGGCCACCGCGCGCGGCTTCGGGCGCGGTTCCTGGCCTCCGGCCTGCAGGGCTTCGCGCCCCACGAGGCGCTGGAGCTGCTGCTGACCTTCGCCATCCCCCGGCGCGACGTCAATCCCCTGGCGCACCGCCTGGTCGCGCGCTTCGGCAGCCTGGACCGGGTGCTGGAGGCCACCGGCGCGGAATTGCGCCAGGTGGAGGGCGTGGGGGACAACGCGGCGACCCTGCTGTCCCTGCTGCTGCCGGTGTTCCGCCTCTACCGCGGGGAGGTGGCGGCCCGGGAGCGGCTTCCGGGGGAACAGGACGCGGCGGAGCGCTGCCGGGCGCTGTTGATGGGGGAGAAGGTGGAGCGCTTTCTGGTGCTCTCCCTGGACGCCCGGGGCCGGGTGGTCACCCACGCCTTCATGCCCTCAGGGGACGAGGGGGAAACGGCGGTCTACCCCCGCCTCATCGCCGGGGAGCTGCTGCGGGCGGGCGCCTCGGCCTGCGTGCTGGCGCACAACCACCCCTCCGGGCTGGCGCAGCCCTCCCAGGCCGACGTGGAGCTGACCCGCGCCCTGGGGGCGATGCTGGCGCCGTTGTCCATCCGGCTGAAGGACCATATCATCGTCGCAGGGGACAGAATTTTCAGCTTCGCAAAGAACGGGTTGATGGCCCCCTGAGAAGGGATCGTCGCGATGGCGGGACGTAAAAAAAGCGGGTGTTTCGGATTGCTGTTCAAACTCATCGGCTGGCTCATCGCGCTGGGCGCGCTGTCCTTCGCGGTGCTCTTCGGCCTGCTGCTGCTGCGGGAATACACCCTGCCCCGGCAGGGAAGCTATTCCGCGATGATTGTGCTGGGCGCCCAGGTCAACCCGGACGGCAGCCCCAGCATACAGCTGGAGTGGCGCCTGTCCAAGGCGCTGGACGTCTACCGGCAGGGGCGCATGCCCGTGGTGGTGACCGGCGCCCGCGGCCAGGACGAGCCGGCCACGGAAGCCTCCGTCATGCGCGACTGGCTCGTCTCCAGGGGCGTGGACCCCGGGGATGTGCGGATGGACGAAACCTCCTTCAACACGAAGGACAACATCAAAAACGCCGCGGCCATGCTGCCCGCGGGCGCCCTCGACGTGCTGATCGTCACCAGCGACTACCACATGCCCCGCGCCCTGCAGATTGCCAGGGACCTCGGGCTCAACCCCTCCGGCGCGGCCAGCCCCATCAAGCCGGAATACTGGGTCAGGAACCACGTCCGCGAAACGCTGGCCTGGGGCAAGTATTACGTGCAGAAGTTCATTCCGCTGCCGTAGCCATCTCGTGGCTGACGCACCGGGTCAAAAGGCCCCTGCGGTTTTCAAGGTCGCCCAGCACCCACATCAGCTTGGTGACCGCGGCCTCGGTGGTCATGTCGTGGGCGCCGTAGATGCCCCCCTCCATCAGCCCCCGGCCGACTTCATAGATGGTGAAGTCGGCTTTTTCATACAGGCACTGGGTGGTGACCAGGGTGATGACGCCCGCGGCGCTCAGCTGGTGCAGCTTCTCGATGAGGTTCCTGCGGATATAGTGCAGCCCGCCCAGCCCGAAGGCCTCCAGCACCAGGCCGCGGTAGCCGGCGCTCCGGATGTGGTCAAAAATCTCCGGGTCCGTCCCCGGCATCATCTTCAGCAGGAAGACCCGTGCGTCGATCGCCAGCGGTTTTCTGACGCCTGCCGCCGCGCAGGCTTCCGGGGCCGGCGCCAGGTGTAGGCCGTCCGCGTCGAACATGCCCACCGGCGGCGCGTTGATGGAGTCAAAGGCGTCAAAGCCCAGCGTGCGCATCTTGACGGCCCGGGTGCCGTAGATGACCTTGTGCTGGAAGGAGATGAACACGCCGGGCCGGCCGGAGGACGCCATGGCGAAAGCCTCCCTGAGGTTGCCCGGCGCGTCGGAATAGGCGTGCAGCAGCGGCAGCTGGGAGCCGGTGAACACGACGGGAATGCCGATATCGCTGAGCATGAAGCTCAGCGCGGAGGCCGAATAGGCCATGGTGTCCGTGCCGTGGGTGATGACGATGCCGTCCGCATCCCGGGCGGCCAGCCGCACCGCCCGGGCCAGCTGCTGCCATTCCTCCGGCTGGATGTTGCTGGAGTCGAGCATGAACACGTCCCGGGCGGTGATGTCCGCCCGTTCCCTGAGGCTGGGCATGAAGGCCAGGATGCCCTCCGCCTTCGTCATCGGCATCAGCCCCTGGCCGGTTTCCTGGCTGGCGATGGTGCCCCCGGTGGCCAGCAGCGTAACGCGCGGCAGCATGGCGCCTCCTGAACTGTTATTGGTGTTTTCCCCGGCTGAGTATAACATTCGGCCGCTTTCCCTGTAAAGTTGCGG
>JAAZAQ010000325.1 GCA_012514225.1 Clostridiales bacterium
AGGGCGGGCAATACACCTTAAGGGACGACGTCGCGCTCTACCTGCACCTGTACAAACGGCTGCCGGACAACTTCATCACGAAAGCCCAGGCGCGCGCGCTGGGCTGGAAGGGCGGGGACCTGAGGCCATAAGCAAAGGGAAAGGCCATCGGCGGCGACCGCTTCGGCAATTACGAAGGCCTGCTGCCGGAGAAGAAAGGCAGGGCGTATTTCGAGTGCGACGTGGACACGCTGAACCGCTCCTCCCGGGGCGCCAAGCGCATCGTCTACTCCTCTGACGGGCTGATTTACTACACGGACGACCATTACGACAGCTTTACCCTGCTGTATACGGAGGACGGCCATGCAGGAGATTGAACTGGACGGGCGCAGGATGGACACGCGGGCGCTGGCGCACGCCCATCTCAAGCGGCAGCTGAACCTGCCCGCTTATTACGGCAACAACCTCGACGCGCTGGCGGACTGCCTGGGTGAGCTGTCTGACTGCGCCATCGTCCTGCGATACCCCAACGCCATGCTCAACGCGCTGGGCCCATATGGCCAGCAAATCCTCAAGGTGTTTCAGCAGGCGTCCCTCGGCAGGCGGGACTTCAGGTTCAGGGCGGAAGGGCTCCGCCAGGGCTAAACGCCGCCCAGGGCTTCCATCAATGATTTGAAGACCCCGCCGATGCGGTCGCGGATGACCAGGTCGGCGTGGGCGTCGTAGGGGGTCTCGTCGCGGTTGACGATGACCAGCCTGCCCGGGCACAGCCTGGCATAGGCGGCCGCCGGATAGACCTGCAGCGAGGTGCCGCCCACGATGAGCAGGTCCGCCGCCTGAATCCGGCGGACAGCTTCGCGCGTCACGGCCTCGTCCAGCGGTTCCTCATACAGCACGACGTCCGGCCGGACGACGCCTCCGCAGCCGCACAGGGGAACGCCTGCAGTTTCCAGGATATATGCCAAAGGATAGGCCTTCCCGCAGGACAGGCAGTGGTTCTTCAGCGTGGTGCCATGCAGTTCCAGCACGCATTTTGAGCCGGCTTTCTGGTGCAGCCCGTCGATATTCTGCGTGACCACGCAGTCGACCTTTCCGCGCTTCTCCAGTTCCGCCAGTGCGGTGTGCGCGGCGTTCGGTTTTGCGTCCGGCGCCAGGATTTTGTCACGGTAGAAGGAATAAAACAAATCAGGGTGGCGCATGAAGAAGGTGTGGCTGAGGATGGTCTCCGGCTGAATCGGGTTGTCCCGCACGTAGAGCCCCTCGGCTCCCCGGAAGTCCGGGATGCCGCTTTCCGTGGAAACGCCCGCCCCGCCAAAGAAGACGACGCGTTTCGCTTCTTTCACCATTTCCGCAAGCTGATAGTCGTTCCGCACTGCGCTTCTCCTTTTTTTATGATTATAGCAGAAGGGCGCCTGAGCCCAAAAGCGGGGGCGGGTTCGGTTCACGAGTGAACGGATTGACCAAAGGGAAGCCACGAACTTTGGAGGCTGTAACAATGGCGCAAGCGGGCGGGATTCCCTATAATTCAGCCATCCGGTTGAAAAGACCTACAAGGAGGACAGTCATGGCAAGCGTAACCCTCAAGAACATCTACAAAATCTATCCCGGCAACGTCACCGCGGTTTCCGACTTCACCCTGGATATCGAGGACAAGGAGTTTATCGTCCTGGTC
>JAAZAQ010000326.1 GCA_012514225.1 Clostridiales bacterium
AATGGCTCGGCGGAAAGTGGTTCGAGAAAAGCCGCGCCGGTTATTTCTGGGCGCTGCGCTCCTTGCTGACGCACTTGCTTCGGGGCCAGCCCTGGCCGGTGTCCCGGTACAACATCGTCCAGAACCCGAAGCGCCTGTTCATCGACCCCAGCTCGCTCAACTGCCTGCAGGGCCGCGGCTGCTATTTCCAGAACCAGCGGGCGGACATCATAATCGGACGGGATGTCTATATCGCCAACAACGTGGGCCTCATCACCGAGAACCACGACCCCGGCAACCTGGACCTGCACCTGCCCGGCAGGGACGTCGTCGTCGGGGACCGTTGCTGGATTGGCATGAACAGCGTGTTGCTGCCGGGGGTCGTCCTGGGGGAGGGCACGGTCGTGGGCGCGGGCGCCGTGGTCACCAAGCCCTTTCCACGCGGGCATTGTGTCATCGCCGGCAACCCCGCCCGGGTCATCCGGGAGCTGTCGCCGGACGGGGAGACGAAGCCATGAGCCAGGGGAAAGCGAACAGCCTGTTTGACAGGTTAAAGGGCAACCGGTTTTTCCGCTCCCTGCTGACCCTGTCCGCGGGTACTCTCATCGCGCAGGCCGTTACCATCCTGGCCTCCCCGCTGCTGACGCGCCTGTTTACCGAATATGAGCTGGCGCTCTTCGCCTTCGCGCTGGTGCCGGTGAACACCTTCATGGCGTCCGTCAACGGGGGGTACAACAACGGCATCGTTGTGGAAGAGGACGGGGACCGGGTTCACGCCCTGGTCAAGCTGTCCTTCCTGGTGGGAATCGGCGTGAGCGTGCTGGTGGGAATCGGCAGCTATGTCTATCTGCGCTGGTTTTCCAAGGAAGGGTACCCGGCCCTGCTCATCGCCGTCTTCGTGCTGCTGACCCTGGTCTCCTTCGGCCTCATCCAGACCTTGACCGCGTACAACAACCGCAGGAAGGATTACAAGACCATCGCGGCGGTGGGCGTGTGGCGCTCCCTCTTCCAAAGCCTGGGCAACGTCGCGGCGGGATTCGCGGGCTTCGGCGCGCCGGGCTTGCTGTTCAGCTACCTTCTGGGGAACGCGGCGGGCATCCGGCGCCAGGCCCGGGACATCCGCCCGGAGCTGAGCGCCATCCGGGCGACGCCGGTCAGGGAGCTGCTGGATACCGCCAGGAGGAATTACCGCTATCCCCTTTTCACCGCCCCCGCCTACCTGGTCAACAGCTTCTCCTATTCCTCCGTCACCCTTTTTATCGAGGCGCTGTTTGAAATCCGCCTGCTGGCCTACTACGCGATGTCCATGCGCATCCTGGGCCTTCCGCTGATGCTGGTGAGCGCCAACGTGGGCAAGATCTTTTTCGCGGACGCGTCGACGGAGTTCCAGCGCAAGGGCACCTTCCGGAAGACCTTCAACCGCATGACGCTCTTCCTGCTGGCTATTGCCGTCCCCATGGGCCTGGTGATGTTTCTCTTCGCGCCGCCGCTGAGCCGGTGGGCGTTCGGCCCGGGCTGGGAGGTCGCGGGGGAGTACATCCGCATCCTCACGCCGATGTTCTGCATCCGTTTCATCGCCTCCGCCGTCTCCCCCGGCTATATGATCAGCGGGCGGCAGCGCGCGGACGCGGTGTTCCAGGTCTTGCTGCTGGCGGCGTCGGTGTCGGCCTTTCTGCTGACCCGGTGGAAGGGTTACCCGATTGAAACCTTCCTGTGGCTGGTATCCCTGCTCAAAACCCTGGTCTACCTCATTTACCTCCTCCTGCTGCGCCGATTTGCCGGGCGGCCTCGGACGGGGAACCCGGAAGGAGCGGCGGCATGATTATGACCGTGGTGGGGGCGCGCCCCCAGTTCATCAAGGCGGCGGCACTTTCCCGCGTGCTGCGGAAGAGCCGGGAGGAGATCCTGGTGCATACCGGCCAGCACCACGACGAGAACATGTCGGGCGTGTTTTTCCGCGAGCTGGACATCCCGGAGCCCGACCACAACCTGGGCATCGCCGGCGGCACGCACGCGCAGATGACCGCCCGGATGCTGGTCGCGCTGGAGGAGCTGCTGCAACAGGTCAGGCCGGAAATGCTCCTCGTCTATGGGGATACCAACTCCACCCTGGCCGCCGCCCTGGCCGCGGTCAAGCTCCACGTCCCCGTCGCGCATGTGGAGGCGGGCAACCGGGTGGGCACGCTGAAAAATCCGGAAGAGGTCAACCGCATCCTGACCGACCACGTCTCCGCCCTGCGATTCGCCTGCGTGCAAAGCGCGATGGACGAGCTGGAAAAGGAAAACCTGCTCTCCGGCGCCCATTTGGTCGGCGACCCGATGTACGACGCCTTCCTGTACTACAGGGAGCGGGGCGCCGCCCGTCCCCCCCGGGACCTGGTCAGCCTGAAGGGAGAGCCCCTGCGCTTGCCCGGAGCCTTTTACTACATGACCTGCCACCGCCAGGAGAACACCGATGACCCCGCGAAGCTGCACCAGATTCTCTCCGCCATGGACGCCCTGGACGCGCCGGTCGTCTATCCCGTCCATCCCCGCAACCGGGCGGAGGTCGAACGGCTCTCCGCGTCCAAGGGATACAAGAACGTCCTGTTCACGCAGCCGGTGGGTTATCTCAGTTCCATCCACCTGGTCAGCCATGCCAGACAGGTGGTCACAGACTCCGGCGGCGTGCAGCGGGAAGCCTTTTTCGCGGGCGTCCAGTGCGTGACCATCCTGGACTTTGTCTGCTGGCCGGAGACGATGGTGGACAACCGCAACCGGCTCGCCTTCCCGGACAGGGAGTCCATCCTGTCCGCGCTGAGCCGCCCGATGGCCGTCGACCCGCACTACGCACCCTTCGGCGACGGGGACGCCTGCGGGAAAATCACTTCCGTGCTGGAAGCCCACACCCATTGAACCGGAGGCAAGAATGATGAGCAACCCCCTGCGCTACGCCCTGATCGGCTGTGGCCGCATCTCGCCCAACCACATCGCCGCGGCCAAGGAAAACGGCTTTGACATCGTCGCGGTGTGCGACCTGGTGCCGGAGAACATGAAGGATAAAATCCTCAAGTTCGACCTGCCCCGCGACTTGCCCCAGTATACGGACTATCGCGAGATGCTGGAAAAGGAAAAGCCGGATCTGGCCGCCATCTGCACGGAGAGCGGCAAGCACGCCGCCATCGCGCTGGACTGCATCCGGGCCGGTTGCAACCTGATTATCGAGAAGCCCATGGCCTTGTCCATCCGGGACGCGGACGCCATCATCGCGCTGTCCCGGGAGAAGGGGGTCAAGGTCTGCGCCTGCCACCAGAACCGCTTCAACAAATCCGTGCAGAAAATCCGCGAGGCGATTGAAAAGAACCGCTTTGGCCGCCTGCTGCACGGCGCGGCGCACATCCGCTGGAACCGTGACTGGGAGTATTACGCCCGCGCCAGGTGGCGCGGCACCTGGGCGCAGGACGGCGGCGCGCTGATGAACCAGTGCATCCACAACATCGACCTGCTGCGCTGGATGCTGGGCGACGAGGTCACGGAGGTGTTCGCCTACACCGACCGGCTGCTCCACCCCTACATCGAGGCGGAGGACCTGGGCATCGCGCTCATCCGCTTCAAAAACGGCGCCTACGGCCTCATCGAGGGCACGACCAACATTTACCCGAAGAACCTGGAGGAAACCCTCTACATTTTCGGCGAGAAGGGTACCGTCAAGGGCGGCGGCCAGTCGGTCAACGTGATTGACGAATGGGTCTTCTCCGACGCCCTGGACGACCCGGAGCAGGTCAAGCGCGAGCATCACGAGAACCCGCCCAACGTATACGGATTCGGGCACATCCCGCTGTACGCGGATATGGCGATGGCCATCCGGGACGACCGGGAGCCCTACGTGTCGGCGGAGGATGGGAAGCGGGCGCTGGAACTGGTGCTGGCCATCTACCTGTCCGCGGCGGAGGGAAGGCCGGTCCGCCTGCCGCTGGCGGATTGCTCCACGATGGATTTCGCCGGGCGCTTCGAACGGGAGAACCTGGATGGATAAGGATTATTTCGTCCACGAGAGCAGCTTTGTCGACGCGCCGTCGGATATCGGCAAGGGCACGAAAATCTGGCACTTCTGCCATGTGCAGCAGGGCGCGGTCATCGGGGAGGGCTGCTCCCTGGGGCAGAACGTCAACGTCGCCGGCAACGTAAAAATCGGCCGCGGCTGCAGGATACAGAACAACGTGTCCATCTATGAGGGCGTCGAGCTGGAGGACTACGTCTTCTGCGGCCCCTCCTGCGTATTCACCAACGACCTGACGCCCCGGGCCAAGTATCCCAAGGGCAGGGCGGCTTATTACCGCACGCTGGTCAAGGAAGGGGCGTCCATCGGCGCCAACGCGACCGTCGTATGCGGCCACACCGTAGGCCGGTGGGCGCTCATCGCCTCCGGGGCGGTTGTCACCTCGGACGTACCGGACCACGCGCTGATGGCCGGGGTGCCCGCCCGGCAAATCGGCTGGGTGTGCGAATGCGGGCGCCCGCTCAAAGGCGCCATGGAATGCGCAGCCTGCGGCCGGGCCTACCGCCTTTCCGGCGGGGAATTGAGGGAGGCGGAATAAGATGGAATTCCGGGATTTACGCGCCCAGTACGAGCGGCTGAAGCCGCGCATGGACGGACGGCTCCAGAAGGTCCTTAACGAGGGAAAATTTATTTTTGGCCCCGAGGTCGGCGAATTTGAAGCCAGGCTTGCCGCGTACGCGGGCGTTCAGCACTGCGTCTCCTGCGCCAACGGCACCGACGCGCTGCAGCTGGTCATGATGGCCTGGGGCATCGGTTCCGGCGACGCGGTATTCACCGCGGACTTCACCTTCTTCGCCTCCGCCGGCACCGTGTCCATCCTGGGCGCCACGCCCGTCCTGGTGGATGTGGACCCGCGCACCTTCAACCTCTGCCCCGACGCGCTGGAGGCCGCAATCCTGAAAGTTCTGCGGGAAGGGAAACTGACGCCGCGTGCGGTCATCCCCGTGGACCTGTTCGGCCTGCCTGCGGATTACCCGCGCATTGAGGCGATTGCTGAAAAATATGGCCTGAAGGTTCTGGAGGACGGCGCGCAGGGCTTCGGCGGCAAAATTGGCGCAAAGCGCGTCTGCTCGTTCGGGAACGCGGCGACGACCTCCTTCTTCCCGGCCAAGCCGCTGGGCTGCTACGGCGACGGCGGGGCCATCTTCACCAACGACGCGGCGCTGGACGTCCACCTGCGCTCCCTGCGCGCGCAGGGCCGTTCCCCGGAAGACAAGTACGACAACCGCCTCATCGGCATGAACTCCCGCCTGGACACCCTGCAGGCCGCCGTCCTGTTGACCAAGCTGGAAGCCTTTGAGGAATTCGAACTGGACGCCGTCAACCAGATCGCCCGGCGGTATACCGGCCTGCTCGGAGACAGTGTGGTCACCCCGTATATCCCGGAAGGCTACCTCTCCAGCTGGGCGCAGTACACCATCCTCCTGCGGGACCAGGGTCAGCGCGACGGGCTCAAGCGCCATCTGGCCGGCCAGGGCATCCCCTCCATGGTGTACTATCCCCGGGGTCTGCACCAGCAGACCGCCTATGCCGGCTTCGGGCTGACGGATGCCGATTTCCCCGTCACCAGCGATCTGGCGCGCCGGGTGCTCAGCCTTCCGATGCATCCCTACCTAACTGAGAAGGATACTCAGAAAGTAGCGTCCGCCGTCAGCGACTTCACTTGAAGAGAAGATAGAAAGAGAGCGTTTGGCGGGATTGCCGGGCGCGGAGGATGATGAATAATCAGGCGGGTTATTACATGAATGAACAAGTGAGGAAGCCGGGGAAACCAAGGGTGCTTTTTGCGATTCCGAGTTTGGCTGGTGGCGGCGCGGAGAAATTGCTCAACGACCTCATCCCCATGCTGAACAACGGCCAGTACGAGTGCGAGCTCGTCATCCTGTCGGACCGCAATGAAAAATACCTGGAATCCCTGAAGGCGTCAGGCATCAAAATCACAGTCATGCCATCGACGATCAAATCCCACTGGGAATCATTCCGCTATCTTCGCAGGCTGATTCGCGAAGGGAACTATGATATCGTACATGCCAACCTGTTCCCGGTCCTGTATTATTGCGCCTTGGCGAAGCTGTTTGGCGGCGGCCGGGCCCGACTGGTGATGACGGAGCACAGCACCAATAACAGAAGGCGGCACATCCCCTTGCTCAGGCCCATTGAAAAGCTCGTTTACCGGCAGTATTCCTACGTGATTTCAATCAGCCAGCAGACGCAGAACATGCTGCTCAAATGGCTGAAGCCATCACCCAGGCGGCTCAAACGGTTTGTCGTGGTCAACAACGGGGTCCCATTGGCGCGCTTCATCGCCGCTTCCGCCTATCCCAGGAATCAGCTGGTCGCGACGATTCGCGAATCGGACGTGCTGCTGTGCATGGTGGGCACATTTTCCAGGCAAAAGAATCATCTGTTCATGATTGACGTGATGAAAAAGCTTCCGGACAATTACATCCTTTTGCTGGTAGGGGAAGGGAAGCTGCTTGACAGCGTGAAAGAGCGCGTCGAGGAGCAGGGGCTGGCGGAAAGGGTGGTTTTCCTTGGCTTTCGGAAGGACGTCGCGGAAATCCTTCACACCATCGACATTTCTGTCATTCCGTCGTTGTGGGAAGGGTTTGGGCTTGTGGCGATAGAGGCGATGGCGTGCGGCAAGCCGATCGTCATTACCGATGTTCCCGGCTTGTCCGACGCTGTCGGTGACTACGCCCTCAAGGCGGGCCTGAACGACGCGGACACATTTGCCTCGCAGATCCTTCGCCTCCAGGACAGCGACGCTTTTTCCGAGTATTGCAGCAAATCCAGGGAACGCGCGCTCATCTATGACATCGAGAAAATGAAGCTCGGTTACCAGAAGATCTATGAGAACGTGATGAATGCCGCTG
>JAAZAQ010000327.1 GCA_012514225.1 Clostridiales bacterium
AAATCGCGATGAGCCGCGCGCAGGCGGGCAAGCCGGCGTCCGGGCAGGACCTTGATCGCTGCTATCATCCGGGCAAAGGTTTTTTCACGGCCATTGTCGGCGTTCTCCCCCTGCTGCTTTTGTCGGTGGCCTATGCGCTCACGGCGGTCAGGGAGCACGTCGGCCTGGGTGCGCTGCCCTCCTGGCTGGGCGCCTACGAGTCACGGGCGGACGTTTCCCTGGCCTTGTCCTATTACCACGAATCCGTTGCCATGACCGCCGCGGACGTCCTGCGGCTGGTCGTCCGTCTGCTGGTCTTTCCCTACGTCAACCTGCTGGGCGCGGGCGGCGCGGACGCCCTGTTGAGGGTGGACCGTCTGTCGCCCTTGCTCGTTTTAATCGCTCCCGCCTTCTACGCCGCCGGGTATCTTCGGGGGCCGCAGCTCAGGGCGAAAATCCACAGCGGCATCCAGGCTGGCCGCCGCAAGGCGGAAAGGCGCAGGGCAAAACAGCGGGGCGGCGCCGGGAAGCCGCCCAGGCAACTGGTCTGATGGCGCTTCGCATCATCGGGGGGGAGCACCGTTCCCGCCTGCTGCGCACGCCGGGCGGGCGGGGGACAAGGCCGACGCGCTCCCTGGTCCGCGAGGCGGCATTCAACATGATTCAAGGCCGTGTGGCCGGCGGGCGGGTGCTGGACTTGTTCGCCGGCTCGGGCGCGATGGGGTTCGAGGCTTTGAGCCGGGGCGCGGCGTACGCGGTGTTCGCCGACAGGGACCGGGAGGCGGCTGAAGCGATAACAGCCAACGCGAAGGCGCTGCGCCTGGAGGGAAGGTGCGAGTGCCTCCGGATGGACTGGCGTTCCGCCGTCCTTGCGCTAAATGGCGCCGCCAGCCGTTTTGACCTGGTTTTCCTGGACCCGCCCTACAGCCAGGCGCTGGGGGAAGTGCTCAGCGCACTGGCGGCTTCAGGCCTGCTGGCCAGGGAGGGCGTCATTGTCGCGGAGCACGCCTCTGCGATGCGCCCGGAAACCGTCGGAGGCCTCCGGGCTATCCGCACCCGGGCCTACGGCGAGAGCGCGCTGACCGTCTATGAACTGGAGGAAATGTTCGATGAAGGCGATTTTCCCGGGCAGCTTTGACCCGGTCACCTTGGGGCACGTGGAAATCATCCGGCGAGGCGCCGCAATGGCCGGAGAGCTGTTGGTGGCCGTCCTGGTCAATCCGGACAAGCAGGGCCTGTTCACCCCGCAAAAACGGGTGGAATTGCTCAAAGACGCTTGCGGGGATTTGCCCGGGGTATCGTTTATGATTTATAATGGGCTATTGGCAGACTTGGCGAGGGAGACCGGGGTCCGCCTGGTCATCCGCGGCGTGCGGACGTCCGCCGACCTGGACGCGGAGAGCGCGATGGCCAGGGCGAACGCCCGCCTGCTCCCCGGCCTGGAAACGGCGCTGTTGCCGGCGTCCCCGCAGGCCTCGGATATCTCCTCGTCCCTCGTCCGGCAAATCGCGTCCCTGGGCGGCGACGTCAGTCCCTTCCTGCCGCCAGGCGCGGCCAGGGCGCTCAACGAGATGTATCGGCAAAAGAAAGCAAGCAAATAAAGGAGGAACCCCCATGTCCAGAACAGAAGTATTCGCCCT
>JAAZAQ010000328.1 GCA_012514225.1 Clostridiales bacterium
AAACACCAGCTGGAGCGGATGAACCGCCTGGGCGCCATCGTGATGCTCCACATCCCCCGCCACGCCCGCCTGAAGGACCCCGTCAACCTGGCCCAGATTCTCGAAATCAAGGCCCTCTTCCCCAAAATCCGCCTGATTATCGCGCACATCGGGCGGGCGTATACCCAGAGCGACGTCGGCAACGCCTTCGAGGTGTTGTCCGCCTGCCCGGACCTGATGTTCGATTTCTGCGCCAACACCTGCGAGTACGCCATGACCCGGCTGCTGGAAACGGCGGGGCCGGAGCATGTCCTCTTCGGCAGCGACATGCCGATTCTCCGGATGCGCACCCGCCGGATTGAGGAAAACAACACCTATATCAACCTGATTCCGCCCGGCTTGTACGGGGACCCGAAACAGGACAGCCACCTGCGCGAGGTCTCGGAGGAGGAGGGGAAACGGCTGACCTTCTTCATGTATGAGGAGCTGCTGGCGTTCAAGCGGGCCGCGAAGACGGTAGGGCTCGGGAAGCGGGACTTGGAAAACGTGTTTTACGGCAACGCGCGCCGGCTGATTGACGGCGCGAAGAAGGACATCTTTCAAGGCTGACGGGAGGGAATATGGGCATCAAGATCGGTTATCTGCCGCTGTATATCAAGCTGTATGACGACAGCGACCCGGCCTACCGCGACCCGATGGTCGAGCATATGAACATGCTCGTCCAGATGCTGCGCAGCGAGGACCTGGACGTCGTGGTGGCGGACGTCTGCCGGCTGAAGGAGGAGTTTGACGCGGCCGCCCGGATGTTCAACGAGGCGGGCGTGGCCGCGGTCGTCACCCAGCACCTGGCGTACTCTCCGTCCCTGGAGGCGATTGAGGCCCTGCTCTCCATCCGGGCGCCCATCATCGTGCTGGACACCACGCCGGATTACGAGCTGATTTCAACCGCGGCCTACAAGAACGGGATATCGGCCAACCACGGCATCCACGGGGTCCAGGACATGTGCAACCTGCTGCGCCAGCGGGGGCGGCAGTACCAGATTTGCGCGGGGCACGCGCTGCACGGCGACGTCATCGCCAGGACCGCGGGCCTTTGCCGCGCGGCTGCGGTCAAGCGGGCTTTTGAAACCGCGCGCGTGGGCGCCGTCGGCGGTGCCTTCGAGGGGATGGGGGATTTCTTTGTCACGCCGGAGCGGCTCCGGGCTTCCATCGGCGCCGAGGTGCTCTACATGGACGGGGACGCCGTCAAAAAGCACCTGGCCGCGGTCACGCCGGAAGAAATCGACCGCGAAATCGAAGGGGACAAACGGCGCTTCACCTTTGAAATCGACGACGAGGCAAGCTATCGCGACGCTGTGCTGTCCGGGCTCGCCGTCCGGAAATGGGCGGAGGAGAACCGACTGACGGCGTGCACCGTGAACTTCCTCAACCTGGACCGGCACGGCCTGCCCAAGATGCCCTTCGCCGAATGCTCCAAGATGCTGGCGCGCGGGCTGGGCTACGCGGGGGAGGGCGACGTGCTGACCGCGGCCTTTGTCGGCGCCCTGCGCGGCGTCTACCCCAACACGACCTTCACGGAGATGTTCTGCCCCGACTGGAAGGAGGACGTCATCCTGCTCAACCACATGGGCGAAGTCAACCTGAACCTCGCCCAGTGGAAGCCCGTGCTGCGCAGCGTCCCCTTCAACTACAACGCCTGCGGGACGACGGCGGCCGCCTACACCTGCCTGCGCCCGGGCAAGGCGGTTTTCGCCAACCTGGCGCCCATGGGCGAGGGCTACACCCTGACCGTGACGCCCGTCGAGATGCTGGACGTTGGGCTGGAGTTCGGCGCCTACCGCCATTCCATCCAGGGGTGGATGAAGCCGGTCAAGCCGCTTCCGGACTTCCTGAAGGAGTTTTCCATGGCCGGCGGCACGCACCACTCCGTCCTGGTGTACGACGCCGA
>JAAZAQ010000329.1 GCA_012514225.1 Clostridiales bacterium
TCCGCCTCGTCCTTCACCCAGAGTTCCTTGATGAACTCCTCAATCATATCGCTCAGCCGCATGGGCGTCACCTCCATCGTCCGCCAAAGATGCTGACCATCTTTGACTATTGGCATCATAGCACAGGCGTGCGAGCGGCGCAAGACCCTTGAATCCCCGCCCCTGCAGGGCATCGGCGGCCGCCTTTCACGCCGGGCCCGGTTTCTATACAAAACAGGCGCTTTATTGTAAGATGCGGATGGTATCATCCAACTGACGTCCTTTTTGGGGAAAAGCCCGGTCCGGCGGCCCCGGAAGGAAGGAAGCGAGGAACGATGAGCACGCTGACATATAAGTGCCCCTCCTGCGGCGCGCCGCTGAACTACGACGGCCGCCAGCAGGAAATGACCTGCGGCTCCTGCGGGAACACCTTCGACCCGGAAACCATCCGCGCGGTCAACGAAATCCAGCAAAAGGACGAGGGCTTTGAAGACTTGCGCTGGGAGACGAAGGAGGAGGAGTTTTCGCAGCAGGAGCTGAACGAAACGCGCACCTATTCCTGCTCCTCCTGCGGCGCGCAGCTGTTCACCGACGAGACCACGGTCGCCACCGAATGCGCCTTCTGCGGCAGCCCCTCGGTCATCCCCGCGCAGTTCGCCCCGGGCACGCGGCCGGAAAAAATCATCCCTTTCCTGATTGAGAAGGAACAGGCGGAAAAGATGTTCCGGGATTACTTCAAGCAGCGCAAGCTGATTCCCAACATCTTCCAGAAAGGCACGCTGCAGATCGAGGAAATCCGGAAGCTGTACGCGCCGTTCTGGCTGTTCAACGGGGTCGCCGACGCCAGGATGACCTACCGGGGAACGACGGTCAGCTCGCACCGCAGCGGGCAATACATGGTACGGACCACGCGGCATTTTCTCATCCGCCGCGCCGGAACCCTGGATTTCAAAGACCTGCCGGTGGACGCCAGCGAGCGGCTGGACAACAAGATCACGGAATCCATCGAGCCCTTCCGCAACGCGGACGCCGTCGACTTTATCCCCCAGACCCTCTCCGGCGCGCAGGCGCACCGCGCGGACCTGAGCCCCCAGCAGTGCGAGGAGCGCGCCAACACGAGGGTTCGCGTCTCCACCGACGAAGCGTTCCGGCGCACGGTCGGGGGCTATGTGTCGGTCGTGCCTGAAAGCAGCAATATCCGAATCGAGGGGGGCAGCGCGGAGCCGGTCCTTTACCCGGTCTGGCTGATTACCACGCGCAAGCAGGACAAGCTGTACACCTTCGCCATCAACGGGCAGACGGGCGACGTCACCACCGACGTCCCCTGGAGCCGGGCGAAGTTCTTCGGCCGCATGCTGTCCATGGGGCTGGGCGTCGCGGCGGCGGGGCTGCTGGCCGTCTATCTGCTCTCCAGCATGGGGGTCATCCGATGAAACGGTTTCTATTGATTGCATCGCTCGCCTTCCTGGTGCTGACGGCTGCCGCGCAGGCGGAGACCTTACGGCATGTGTCCGACCTGGCCGGGAAACTGAGCGCCGGGGAAGCGTCGCAGCTGGAGCAGCAGGCGCAGGAAGTCTATGATAAAACCGGCTTCGACATCATCCTGCACACCACCAACGATTCGCAGGGCAAGGGGCCGATGGACTACTCCTTCGACTATTACCACGCCTTCCGGGACGCCGGGCGGTACCCGGACGGCGCGCTGTTCGCGATTATGTTTGACACGCGGGACTACTACGAAGCCGCGCGGGGCCGCGGCATCGCGCTGTTGACCCACCGGGAATCCAACGACCTGGCGAACGTGGTGCAGGGCAAGCTGTCCGACGGCGATTACTACGGCGCGATGCGGGACTACGTGCGTTATGTTCGCAGGCTGCTGATTCCCCCCACGCCGATGGAGCGCACGATGGAGCTGGCCCCCTTTATCGGCGTCGGGGGCCTGGTCGTCGGTCTGGTTTACGCCCTCATCCTGAAGAGCAAGCTGAACACCGCGAAATTCAAAAGGGAAGCCGGGCAGTATATCGTGCCCAATTCCCTCAACCTGACCGATTCGCAGGATATATACCTGTATCAGACCGTTACGCGCACCAAAATCCAGACCAGCAGCGGCGGCTCCCGCGGGGGCGGGTTCTCGTCCGGCAGCCGCGGCGGCACCAGCTACGGCGGCCGGGGCGGGAAATTCTGAACCTTACAGAGAAGCCGGCTTGCCTTCCCTGAGATCCACGATGATTTTCCCGCAGGGTTCGCAGAAAAAGGCATCCGTCTGGGCGGCCTTGAACCAGGACCATTCCCCCAGGCGGAGGCCCTTGTCTGAATACCGCCAGATGGTATTCCGCTCGCCTTCCTTCAGCCAATGCAGGCGGAAATCACCGCTGACGATTCTGCCTTTTTGCA
>JAAZAQ010000038.1 GCA_012514225.1 Clostridiales bacterium
CGCGTTGCGCCCGTTGACCTGCGCCCAGCCGGAAATGCCGGGACGCACCTCGTGCCGCCGCGCCTGGAAGGGGGTGTAAAGGGGCAGATATTGCATCAGCAGCGGCCGGGGGCCGATAAAGGACATGTCGCCTTTCAGGATATTCAGCAGCTGGGGCAGCTCGTCGATAGACATCGCGCGGACGACGCGGCCGAAGCCGGTGACGCGCTCCATGTCCGACAGCGGCCTGCCGTCCCGTTCAGTCTGGGAGATCATGGTGCGCAGCTTGTAGAGGTTGAACGGCTTGCCGCCTTTCCCGGGCCGCCGCTGGATGAACAGCGCAGGCCCCGGGGACTGGGCCTTGACGACCGCCATGGACGGCAGCACGAGCAAAGCGGCGGGCGGCAGCAGAAAAAGCGCAAATAGAATGTCCAGCACCCGCTTCCCGAATGCGCGGTACAGCCCTCCGCCCGTCGGTTTCATGCCCGTCATCGCCGTCTTCTTCCCCCGGCCTCAGGCTTTCTCAAAGCAGGAGCGGACGGCCGCGATGACCTGGGACTGCTCCTGCGCGGTCATCTTGATGTCCGAGGGCAGGCAGAGCCCGCGGGCGAACAGGTCGCCGCCGGCGTCCCCGCCGTTTATGGACACAAATTCCCGGCCGGCGTACACCGGCTGCAGGTGCATGGGCTTCCACAGCGGCCGGCCTTCCATGTTCCGGGCATCCAGCGTACGCAGGACGTCCGCGGGCGCTACGCCGCAGCCCGGGTCAAGGGTGACACAGGAAAGCCAGAAATTGGGCTCGCTTTCCGGGAGGTAAGGGTTCATGGACAAGGGCAGGCCCTGTAGACCCTCTCGGTAGCGTTCATAGATGGCCTTCTTCAGCGCGCGGTGCTGCATCAGCCACAGCAGCTGCCCGCGGCCGATGCCGGCGACGATGTTGCTCATGCGGTAGTTGTAGCCGATTTCGGAATGCTGGTACCAGGGCGCCGGGTCCCTGGCCTGGGTGGCCCAGAAGCGTGCCTTCGCGATGCCATCCGCGTCGTCGGACAACAGCATACCGCCGCCGGAAGTGGTGATGATTTTGTTGCCGTTGAAGCTGACGATGCCGTATTTGCCGAAGCTTCCCGTCTGCCTGCCCCGATAGGTCGCCGACAGGCTCTCGGCCGCGTCCTCGATCAAGGGGACGCCGTGGCGCTCGCACAGCGCCAGGATGTCGTCCATCCGGGCGGGGGAGCCGTAAAGGTGCGCCAGCAGGACGGCCTTGGCTTTGGGCCGGGAAGGCGCGCTGCCGTCGTAGCGCTTCAGCGCCGTTTCCAGTGCGGCCGGATCCATGTTCCAGCTGTCGCGCTCGACGTCGATGAACACCTGGGTGCCGCCCTCGTAGGTGACAGGGTTGACGGTGGCGGCGAAGGTCATGTCGGAGCAAAGCACGACGTCCCCTGGGCCGACGCCCGCCAGCTTGACCGCCAGATGGATGGCCGCCGTGCCGGAAACCAGCGCCACGCTCGCGCGCACGCCCAGGAACGCGGCCAGCTCGCGCTCAAACTCGTCCACGTTGCGCCCCAGGGGCGCCACCCAATTGGTATCGAAGGCTTCCTGAATGAAACGCTGCTCGTCCCCGTGCATGGTGGGGGACGACAGGTACAGCCGTTTTCCCTGAGACGTCTTCTGCATAACGCTCCGCCTGTCTTTCCTTGTGCGACGCCCGCCGGCGCTCGCCGGGTCAATTGTACGCGGGTAACTGAGGTCAATCCGCAAATAAGAATTATATGCCAAAGTGCATATTCCGTCAATCAAAACCGGGTTTCGGGCGGCTTTTCGCCCGGGCATCCCCCGGTAATCGGAAGGAAGTGGAGGGAAAACAATGAAAGGGAAGCGAGGCGCTTTCGGACAAAATGCATTTTCGGTCCAACTGCCGTCATTCAGAGGCTCCCTGAATGCGCAGATTGAACCAGGTTGTTCATACTAAACGAATGAGTAAACGCACCGATGGCGCGGGGGTGTATGATGGCTCCGCTAAGCTGAAAGAACGAGGCATTGCCGCAGCCTGCGCCGTAAGGAAAGAGGCAACACGGAGGCGCAATAAGCCTGGTTCATTAAAACGTTTACGATTGCGTTCAGCACAAGTATCGCAATCGTCTATTTGTTTTGTTTTCTGGGTTGGCTCCCGGCATGGGCTCCAGCATACTGCAGGTCTAAATCTCCCTTTTCAGGTAGACCATGTCCTTGAGTTGAACGCCGCACTCGAAAATGGGATGGTTGTAGTGGTCGAGGAAGAAATCCTTGACGGTATGAGACCGCGTAAACCCGCAGCGCTCGTAGAAGGGAACGGTCAGCGGGCTGTCTCCGGTTCCGACCAGCAGGGTATGCCCATGGCCGGCATAGGCGGACGCGACATGCTCGATCAGCAGCCGGCCATACCCTTTGCCCTGGGACGCGGGCTCCGTCGCGATGTTCTTGATTTCAAAGACCCCTTCCCCCTCGTCGGTGACGACGCAGACCGCTTTCACCCCCCCGTCCCGCAGCACGTACATGTCGCCGCGTTCCAGGTAGCGGTCCACCATGTCCTCCTGCTCATCCGCCAGCAGCAACAAGGGAAGGTAATCCTTTTTCACATCCCCCGCCCCCAGTTTGGAAATCTCCATCCCATCGCCCTCCGGAAAATTTTTCAAGATTGATTGACACAAAGGTAAGATGATGTTACCATGTGCCTGACCAGTTCAATACGACGACCGATTCT
Organism: Clostridiales bacterium; assembly: GCA_012514225.1. GTDB lineage: Bacteria > Bacillota > Clostridia > Christensenellales > Aristaeellaceae > UBA6115. Next base: position 2,720 of record JAAZAQ010000038.1, read on the forward strand.
TCCGACACCCGCAGCATCTTAGCGTCAGGGGCAGGCAAAATGCAAGTCAAGCTCAAGTGTGACGTCATTGTGGAAGACATCCTTTCCAAGGTCATCAACAACGTCTGGGGGCCGGGCGACCGGCTTCCCCCCGAGGCGGAGCTGTGCGCGCAGTACGGCGTCAGCCGGGTCACCCTTCGCGAGGGGCTGAAAAAGCTGGCGATGATGGACGTGATTTCCATCCAGCAGGGCAGGGGCACCTTTGTTCGGGGCGTCAACCTCGGGACATTCATGCAGCCCATGTTCAACCTGATCGATTTCGGGGATTTCGACGTGCGGACCATCTACGACGCGCGCCTGTTCATCGAAACTGGCACCTGCCGCCTGGCCGCCCGCAACCGCAGCGAGGAGGACCTGGAAGCGCTTGAAAAGTGTCTCGCGCAGATGCGCCAGCTGTACAGCGCGGCCGACGCCCAGGCCTTGAACGCCCTGCACATCTGCGACGCGCAGTTCCATATTCAGGTGGCGCTCGCGTC
>JAAZAQ010000330.1 GCA_012514225.1 Clostridiales bacterium
CCGCCCGGCACCGGCAGCCTGTGCACCATGGCGGACGGCGGCGTGCGCCGGTGAGCGCCGCCCAGGGGGAACAGGACGGTGGCCGCGCCGATGGTGCTGTCGAAGCGCTCGACCAGCCCGCGCTGGGAGCAGACGTTGAGGTCGCCGGCCATCGCAAGGAGGGATTGCGCGAAGCCGGGCGCCGGCCGTTCCCGGCGGTAGGCGGGCGGGGTGATCCGGACGGAAGCGTGCTTCCGGGCGCCGTGCCGGTCGATGAAGGCGCGGGACAGGTCGACGATGACCGCCCCCCGGTGCCGCATGACGAGGCGGGGGGATTGGGTGACGGCCGCCATCACGGTGGCCTCCAGGTTCTCCTCCCCGGCCAGCGCGATGAAGCGCTCCGCGTCCGCGGCAGCGCAGACCACCGCCATGCGCTCCTGGGACTCGCTGATGGCCAGCTCGGTGCCGCTGAGCCCCTCGTATTTGACCGGTACGCGGTCCAGGTCGATATCGAGCCCCGGCGCCAGCTCCCCGATGGCCACGGACACCCCGCCGGCGCCAAAGTCGTTGCAGCGCTTGACCAGGGCGGTCGCCTCCGGGCGCAGGAACAGGCGCTGCAGCTTGCGCTCCTCCGGCGCGTTCCCCTTCTGGACCTGGGCGGCGCCCGTCGCAACCGATTCCACGGTGTGGGACATGGAGGAGCCGGACGCCCCCCCGCAGCCGTCCCGGCCCGTGCGGCCGCCCACCAGGATGACCGCGTCCCCCGGGGCGGGGCGCTCCCGGCGGATGTGACAGGCTTTCGCGGCGCCCAGCACCGCGCCGCACTCCAGCCGCTTGGCGGCGTACCCCGGATGGTAAAACTCCTTGACGCACCCCGTCGCCACGCCGATCTGGTTGCCGTAGCTGGAAAAACCGGCGGCGGCGCCCGTGGAAATGAGCCGCTGGGGAAGCTTGCCTGGCAGGGTCTCGGACAGGGGCGCGGTCGGGTCGGCGGAGCCGGTGACCCGCATCCCCGCGTATACATAGGCGCGGGCGGACAAGGGGTCGCGGATGGCGCCGCCGATGCAGGTCGCCGCGCCGCCGAACGGCTCGATTTCCGTGGGATGGTTGTGGGTCTCGTTCTTGAAGAACACCACCCAGTCCTCGGGCCCCCGCGCGGTTTCGGCCCGCGCGCGGATGGCGCAGGCGTTGATTTCCTCGGACTCGTCCAGTTCGGGGAGCCTGCCCTGCCGCTTCAAGTACGCGCCCACGGCGGTCGCCAGGTCCATCAGGGTGACCGGCTTTTCCCCCCGCCCCAATTCCTTTCGTACGTCCAGGTATTGCTTGAGCGTGCCTGAAACCAGGGGGTCGTCGCAGGCGACGGCGTCGATTTCGGTCTGGAAGGTGGTGTGGCGGCAGTGGTCCGACCAGTAGGTGTCCAGCACCTTCATCTCCGTCAGGCTGGGGTCCCGCCCTTCCCGGGCGAAGTAGTCCACGCAGACCTGCAGGTCGTCCGCGCCCATGGACAGCGCGTGCGCTTTCAGGAAGGCATCCATCCCCCGCCCGTCCATCGCCCGGAACCCGGCGAGGATGGGCGGCGCCGGAGGTTGCGTAACCTGCGGCCGCAGCGTTTTGGGTTTTTCCAGGGAGGCTTCCCGCGCCTCGACGGGATTGATCAGGAAGCGCTTGACGTCCTCGAACGCCCCGTCGTCCAGGCTGCCTGAGAAAACATAGAGCCGGGCGGTGCGCACCAGCGGGCGCTCGCCCAGGGTGCGCATCTGGACGCACTGGGCGGCGGAGTCCGCCCGCTGGTCGAACTGGCCCGGGAGGTATTCCACGGCGAGCACCCGCTGGCCCGCCCGGAGCCTCAGGCTGCCGGACGCGCGGTCGACCGGCGGCTCAGAAAATACGGTAAGCGCCGCGTCATGGAACTCCTCCCGGTTCAGGCCTTCGACATCGTAGCGGTTGACGACGCGAAGCGACCGCAGGCCATCAAGCGGCAGGCTTTCCTTCAGGCTGCGCAGCAGCGATTGCGCCTCGTGGTCCAGCCCCCGCCGCTTCTCCACATACAGTCTCCGGATCATGCCTCCCCCTTCATGCCAAGCGCCTTGCGGCCGATGTCTCCGCGGATATGCTGGCCGGGAAACGCCTGCTGGTCCGCCGCGCGGTATGCCCCGGCGACGGCCCCGGCCAGGGTTTCCCCCACCGCGGTCAGGCTGAGCACGCGCCCGCCCGCGGTCACGAGTTGCCCGTCCATTTCCTTGACTCCCGCGAAGCACACCTCCGCCCCCCGGGGCTCCACCCGGACGGGAAGCCCGGTCTCAAACGGACCCGGGTAGCCGCCCGAAGCGAAGACCAGGCAGCAGGCGCTCCCCGGCCTGAACCGCACCGTCTCATCCTTCAGCCGGCCTTCCCGGCAGGCCAGCAGGTGGCCGAGCAGGTCGCTCTCCATCAGGGGCAGCACCGCCTGGGTCTCCGGGTCGCCGAAGCGGGCGTTGAACTCAAGCACCCTGGGGCCTTCGGGGGTCAGCATCAGCCCGGCGAAGAGGCAGCCGGAAAAGGGGCAGCCCGCCTCCCGCATCGCGCGGACGGCGGGCAGCAGGATTTCTTCCACAGCCTGCCGGGTTTCAGCCTCGCCGAAGAGGGGGCTGGGCGCGACGGCGCCCATGCCGCCGGTGTTCGGGCCTTGGTCCCCGTCCAACGCGCGCTTGTGGTCCATGGCGGACAGCAGCGGGACGACGGTTTCCCCGTCCGTCAGGCACAGCAGGGAAACCTCCGGCCCCGTCAGGGCCTCCTCGATGACGACGCGCACGCCGCTCGGGCCGAACGCGCGGCCGGACAGCATATCCTCCAGCGCGCCGACAGCCTCCGCCAGGCTTTCGGCGACGACGACGCCCTTGCCCTTGGCCAGCCCGTCCGCCTTGACGACCAGGGGGAAGGGCTGCGTCCTGACATAGGCCGCCGCCTCGTCCAGGGAATCGAAGACCCGGTAGCGCGCGGTCGGGATGCCGGCCCTCGACATCAGTTCCTTAGCGAAAGCCTTGCTGGATTCGATGCGCGCGGCGGCCCGGGTCGGCCCGAAGCAGGGGACACCGGCCGCTTCCAGCGCGTCCACCAGCCCCTGGTCCAGCGGGTCCTCCGGCGCGACCACACACAAGCCGACGCGGCGCTCCAGGGCGGTCCGGACGGTCTGCGCGATGTCCATGGGGTCGCCGGGCAGGCGCACCGCCTCCTCCATCCCGGGGTTGCCGGGCAGGCAGTAGACCGTCCCCGCAAGGGGGCTCCTGGCGATGGCCTTGACCAGCGCGTGCTCCCGGCCGCCGGAGCCGATGACCAGTACGTTCATCCCCGTCCCTCAGTGGTGGAACAGCCTTAGCCCCGTGAAGGCCATGGCCATGCCCAGCCGGTCGCAGCAGTCGATGACCTCACCGTCCCGGACGGAGCCGCCCGGCTGGGCGACGTATTCCACCCCACTTTGCCAGGCGCGCAGGACGCTGTCCTCAAAGGGGAAGAAGGCGTCGCTGCCCATGCTGACGCCGCCAAAATCCTTCAGCCAGCGCTCCTTCTCCGCCCCCTCCAGGTAGTCCGGCTCCCGCGTGAACAGGCCCTGCCAGCGGCCGCCCCCGAAGGCCGCCCGGGCGTCCTCCCCCAGGAAAGCGTCCACCGCGTTGTCCCTGTCGGGGCGCCGGAGGCCCGGCAGGAAGGGCAGCGCCAACACCTTTTCATGCTGGCGCAGGCGCCAGCGGTCCGCCTTGTCGCAGGCGAGGCGGACACAGGCCACCCGGGACTGCTGCCCCGCGCCCACGCCGATTGCCTGGCCGTCCACAGCCAGGCATACGGAGTTGCTCTGGGTGTACTTCAGGGCGGCCAGGCTCACCAGCAAATCGCGCCGCGCGCCCTCGGGCAGCGCCTTTCTTTTCGTCACCAGGTTCCCGAGCAGCGCGCCCGACACCTGCGCGCCGTTATGGCGCTGCTCGAAGGCGATGCCGAAGATTTCGCGGATTTCCGTTTCCGGCGGCCGGTAATCCCGGTCCATCCGGATGATGCAGTAGGCGCCCCCGCGCTTTTGTTTCAGGACGGCCAGCGCCTCCGGATCATAGCCCGGGGCGGCGATGCCGTCCGACACCTCGCGGGCGATCAGCCTCGCGCACGCGAGGTCGCAGGGCTCGCTCAGGATGATAAAGTCGCCGAAGGAGGCCAGGCGGTCCGCGCCGCGGGCGCGGGCGTAGGCGCAGGCGATCGGGCTGTCGTCCAGGCCGTCGACGCCGTCGGCGAAGAGCGCCTGCTTCAGTTTCCCGCCCATCGGCAGGCCCAGGGCGGCGCCGGCCGGGCTGACATGCTTGAAGGAGGTGGCCGCGGCCAGGCCCGTCGCGTCCCGGAGCGCCAGGACCAGCTGCCATCCGTTCAAGGCGTCCATGAAGTTGATGTAGCCCGGATTCCCGTTGAGCACCTCGAAGGGCAGGATTCCCCCATCCCGCCGGTACAGCCGGGCGGGCTTCTGGTTGGGGTTGCAGCCGTACTTGAGCGGCAGCTCCGTCATGGCGTTCTCCTTTCAGGCAGGGTGCCGGTTCCTGAGGTAAAACCGCGATTCGCCGGACGCGAGGTCCACCGCGCGCACGCAGAGCGCGACCCGGTTGTCCGCGTTGAGGCTGTTCCAGATTTCGTCCGCGAAGGCACCGGCGTCCCGGGGGATGGAGACGGGCAGCGGCTCCCCCAGAAAGGCGGGCAGCGGGTTGCCGTCGCCCCGGTAGGTGTGCAGGAAGCGGCCCCGGCCGGGGATGCCGGGGTACGTGAAATACAGCCGGTCGCAGGCCGTGCCCGCGGCGTCGGCGGCGCGCAGGAGGGACATCCGGACGAGACACCCGCCATGAAGGGGCGTCAGCATGGCGCTGATGCGCGGGGTGAAGTGCGGGGCGTCCGGCTCGAAGGTCCGGCTTTCCAGCGCCTGCTGGAAGGTTCCGCCCGCCTGCAGGGCCGACAGGACAGTGTCGGTCTGGTCGCCGTTGGTGAGGATAAGGCTGCCGCCAAACGCGGCGGACGGGCGGTAGAGGATGAGGGCGGGGTCCCCGGCCTCCTCCCCCCGGTGCAGGCGGATGCGCAGCTCGTCCCCTTCCAGGGCAAAGACCCGGTTGCGCGAGTTTTCGCTGCGCCCCATGATAAAGTAGGCCAGCACCGCCTGCCGCCCGTCCGGGCACAGGCCCATCGCGATGCCGCGCCCCGGGTAGGGGTTTTCCCGCAGCAGCCGGGGCAGCTCAAAGGGCATTCCGGGCATGTCCGCATCCCTCCTTCAGCAGTTTTTTGCACAGGGTTTCGCAGGCCCTGGGCAGCAGCACCCACTCCGCCCGCTCCATCACCCTTTTTTGCAGGCTCTGGGGGGTGTCCCCCCTGCGCACGCGGACGGCCTTTTGCAGCAGGATGGGGCCGCCATCGGGCACTTCGTCGACCAGGTGCACCGTGGCGCCGGTCACCCTGACCCCGCGGGCCAGCGCCGCCTCGTGCACGCGCAAGCCGTAATAGCCCTTCCCGCAGAACGCCGGAACCAGGGAAGGGTGCACGTTGACCAGCCGCCCCCGGAAAGCCCCGATGAAGGCGGCGCCCAGCAGGGTCAGGAAGCCCGCCAGCACGACCAGGCCGACGCCGCGGCTGTCCAACAGCGCGGCCAGCCTTTTCTCCCATTCCGCCTGGCTCTGGCCGCGGCGCGACAGGCAGCGCGCCTCCACGCCCGCATTCCGGGCGCGTTCCAGGGCATAGGCCCCTTCCCGGTCGCTGACGACAAGCGCGACGCGCCCGGAGCGAAGGGCTCCCGAGGCCTGCGCGTCCAGCAGCGCCTGCAGGTTGGTGCCCCCGCCGGAGACCAGCACCGCGATGTCCACGCGCGCATCGCTCAGCACAGCCGCACCCCTTCGCCGCCCCTCGTAACCTCGCCGATGAGGACGGCCTGCTCGCCCATGCCCCGGAGCGCCCGGAGCGCCTTGTCCGCGTCATCCCGGTGCACCGCGCACACCAGGCCGACGCCCATGTTGAAGGTGGAGTACATCTCCTTTTCCGGGATGTCCCCCGCCCGCGCCACCAGCCCGAAAATGGCGGGAACCCCGAAGCTGCCGCGCTCCACGCGGGCCTCCAGCCCGTCCGGGAGGATGCGCGGGATGTTCTCGTAAAACCCGCCGCCCGTGATGTGGGCGATTCCGTGCACGCGCGCCGCGTCCATCAGGGCCAGGGCGGGCTTGACGTAAATCCGGGTCGGCGCGAGCAGCGCCTCCCCGAGCCCCCGCCCGCCCAGCTCTTTGCGGGGCGACAGCAGGTCGGCCCGCTCCACGCCCAGCGCCTTGCGCGCCAGCGAAAAGCCGTTGGAATGAAGGCCGGAGGAGGGCAGCCCGATGAGCGCGTCCCCCGCCCGGACGGCGTCCCGGCGCGGCATCCTGTCTTCGTCGGCCAGGCCGACCGCGAAGCCCGCGATGTCATACTCGCCCTCGGCATAAAACCCCGGCATCTCGGCGGTTTCCCCGCCGATCAGGGCGCAGCCGGCTTGCACGCAGCCCTCCGCCACGCCCGACACGATGGACGCCACCTTTTCCGGCACGTTCCGGCCCAGGGCCAGGTAGTCCAGGAAGAAGAGGGGCTTTGCGCCGCAGCAGACGACGTCGTTGACGCACATGGCGACGCAGTCGATGCCGATGGTGTCGTGCCGGTCGAGCAGGAAGGCGAGCCTGAGCTTGGTGCCCACCCCGTCGGTCCCGCTGACCAGGACCGGCTTTTTGATGCCGGACAGGTCGGGGGCGAAGAGGCCCCCGAAGCCGCCCAGCGCGGACAGGACGCCGGGAATCCGGGTGCGCTCGACGCTCGAGCGCATCAGTTCCACCGCGCGGTAGCCCGCGTTGATATCCACACCCGCCTCCGCGTAGCGCCGGCTGTCGCTCTTCATACCGTCTCCCCCACGCGGACGAGGCGCTTGAAGTAGCGCTCCCGCTCGCTGGCTTCCGGCGCCCGGGTGGGGTACCGGCCGTTGAAGCATGCCAGGCAGAAGTCCGTGGGCGGGATGGGCGCGGCGATGCGCGAAACGGCCTCCAGGCTGAGGTAACCCAGGCTGTCCGCGCAGAATAGCGCCAGCATTTCCGGCACGCCGAGCTTGCAGGCGATCAGGCTGTCGCGGGACTTGATGTCCGTCCCGTAGTAGCAGGGGTGCAGAAAGGGCGGGGAGGTGATGCGCAGGTGCACCTCCCGGGCGC
>JAAZAQ010000331.1 GCA_012514225.1 Clostridiales bacterium
CCCCCCGCGAGTTCGCCCCCTGGGCGGATTTCGCGAAGGAGGAGGGCCTGGGCCTGGACTTCAACCCCACCTATTTTTCCCATCCCATGATGGACGGCAACCTGTCCCTGTCCAGCCCGGACGAAACGAAGCGCCGCTTCTGGGTCGAGCACGGCAAGCGCTGCCGGGAAATCGCCCTGGACTTCGCCCAGAAGCTGGGCCGGCCCTGCGTGGTGAACTTCTGGATGCCCGACGGCATCAAGGACACCTGCGTGAACACCCCCGCCTTCAGGGAGCGGATGACCCGCTCGCTGGACGAAATCTTCGGGGACAAGGCGGGGGAAGGCCCCGCCCCCAGCGCGCTGGAAAGCAAGCTGTTCGGCATCGGCGCCGAAAGCTTCACCGTGGTCAGCCACGAGTACGCGCTGTGCTACGCCCTCACCCGCGGCCTCATCCCCACGCTGGACACCGGCCACTTCCACCCCACCGAGACGGTCTCCGCCAAGATGACCGCGGTGCTGGGCTTTTTCGGCAGGGCACTGCTCCACCTGAGCCGGCCCGTGCGCTGGGACAGCGACCACGTGACGGCGCTGGACGACGAACTGCAGCGCATCATGGACGAAATCGTCTGGAACGGCCTGCAGGACCAGGTCGCCTTCGGCCTGGACTATTTTGACGGCTCCGTCAACCGCGTCGCCGCCTGGGCCATCGGGATGCGCAACGCCCGCAAGGCGCTGCTGTCCGCCTTCCTGGCGCCTTCCGCGGACATCCGCAGGGCGGAGGAGGACGGGGATACGACGAAGCGGCTGGCGCTGCTGGAGGAGCGCAAAACCCTGCCCCTGGGCGCGGTGTGGGACTATTACTGCCTCACCCGCGGCATTCCCGGGGACGGAAGATGGACGGCGGAAATCGCCAGGTATGAAAAGGAGGTCCAAAGCGCCAGGGGCTGAGGCCCCCGGGGCGGAGGGAGCGCGTATGGAAACTTTTTTCGGGCGGCACCGGGAAGCCCTGGCCGCCTTCTCCCGGATGTCCGGCGCCGTCGGCCGCCGCGCGGACTACGTGCAGGGCGGGGGCGGCAACACCTCGGTCAAGCTGGAAGGCGGGGACATGGCCATCAAGGCCTCCGGCTTCCACCTGCTGGACGTGCAGCCGGACGCCGGCTATGCGGTGCTGGACGGCGCCCGGCTGCGCGCGTTTTACCTCTCCCATGAGCCGGGGGACTTCGGGGACGCGGAGGCGGCGGGCGCCCGGGAGGCCAGGGACGCCACGCGGGCCGTCGACGGGCTTTTGCCCCTGCGCCCCTCGGTGGAGGCGGGGTTCCATTCCCTGCTCTCCCGCTTCGTCGCCCACTCCCACAGCGTTTACGGCAACCTGGCCGCCTGCTGCAGGGAGGCGGAGGCGGTCGCCCGCGAGGCCCTCGCCGGCGCGCCCTATTCCTTCGCGCTGACGCCCTACGTCAACCCAGGGGCGCTGCTGACCTTCACCATCCGCGACGCCGCCCGCCGGGTTGAACGGGAAACGGGCAAGGCGCCCGCGGTGCTGCTGATGCGCAGCCACGGGCTCATCGCGCACGCGGACGGCGCGGAGGACTGCCTGGCGCTCCACGAGGACGCCAACGCCCGCTTCCAGCGCTTTTTCGGCGTGAAACCCTCGGATTTCCCGCAGCCGCAAATCAGGGAAACCCCGGAAGGGTTTGTGTCGGACACACCCTGGCTGTGGGAGCGCCTGAAAGGCGGCCGCTACCCGGACAGCCGGCTTTTGGGCGAGCCGCTGTACCCCGACCAGATGGTCTTCTTCAGGGGCACCCTGGGCGAATCCGCGCGGGTGGACCGGAACAGCGGGAAGGTTTCCTACCAGACCCCGCTAAAGGCCGCGCAGGCGGTGGAGGAAACCTTGTGCGCGGTGGTCTTCCTCATGGAGACCCTTGAAAAGCGCGGGCTGACCCCGGTCTCCATGGACGGCGCCGCCCAGGACTTCATCTCCGGCTGGGAAAGCGAAAAACACCGCAAGGCGCTGGCGGAGGGCAAGGCATGAAAACGCTGGACTTGCTGGCTTTCGACGTCGGCGCCTCCAACGGCCGGGGCATCGTCGGCCGCTTCGACGGGCGCCGCCTCACGCTGCACACCGTCGGGTACTTCGAGAACAACTTCGCGCAGCGCGGCGCCCTGTGCTTCTGGGATTACGGGAGCATCCTGGGCAGCGTCAAGGACGTGTTCAAAAAGGCGTACGCCCAGGGCTTCGACCCCCAGGCCTTCGGCATCGACACCTGGGGCGTGGACTACGGGCTGCTGGACGCGCAAGGCGCGCTGATCGAGGACCCCCGCGCCTACCGCAGCTCCACGGACGAGGAGATGCACGCCGCCTGGGCGCTCATCTCCAGGCGGGAGCTGTTCGAGCGCACCGGCATCGCCGCGCTGAACTTCAACACCGTCTTCCAACTCTACCGCCGGGTGATGGAGCGGGACCCCGCCCTCAGGCGGGCGCAGACCCTGCTGTTCATGCCCGACCTGCTGGGCTATTCCCTGACGGGCGAAAAAACAAGCGAATACACCATCGCCTCCACCTCGGGCCTGCTGGAGGTGCATTCCCGCGCCTTCTGCAGGGAAATCCTCTCCCGGCTGTCCATCCCCGAGCGCATCTTCACGCAGCTGGTCATGCCGGGCGCGCTCCGGGGCCGGCTGACGCGGGAAGCGGCGGCGGAGCTGGGCGCCCCCCGGGTGCCCTTCGCCACAGTCGGCGCGCACGACACCGCCAGCGCGGTGGCCGCCATCCCGGGCGAGGGCGACTTCGCCTTCTGTTCCTCGGGCACCTGGTCGCTGTTTGGCATCGAGACGGAGGAGCCGGTGCTGTCCGACTTCGTCTACGACGCCAACTTCGCCAACGAGGGCACCGTGCAGGGCGGCTACCGGCCGCTGAAGAACATCATGGGCCTGTGGCTCATCCAGGAATGCCGGCGCGCGTGGGCGGGGGACGGGGAAAAGCTGGACTGGGAGGACATCAAGGCGCAGGCCGCGCAGGCCGCCCCCCTGCGCAGCGTCGTCGACCCGGATCATCCCGAATTTTACAAGGCCGGCGATATGCCGGGTAAAATCCGGGCATACTGCCGCAGGACCGGGCAGCCTGAGCCGGGGAGCGTGGGCGAGCTCGCCCGCTGCGTGTACGAGTCCCTGGCGCTCAAATACCGCTGGGCGGTGGAGCGCCTGGGCGAGATGAAAGGCCGGCCCATCCGCAGCCTCAACATCACCGGCGGGGGCATCCAGAACCTGCTGCTCAACCAGATGGCGGCGGACGCCACCGGGCTGCCCGTGACCGCGGGCCCCATCGAGGGCGCGGCGATGGGCAACGCGCTGCTGCAGGCCGTCGCCCTGGGCGAAATCAAAAACCTGAAGGAGGCGCGCCAGGTCGTGCGCGACTCGGTGGAGACCCGGCGCTACGAGCCCCGCCCGGGCGGCGGGTGGGACGAGGCCTACGCGCGGATGCTGAAGAACATGGAGGCGGCGAAGAATGATTGACATGGGCAAGTGGGAGCGCATCGCGGCCCAGCATATCCGTCTGCGCAAGGCGGACGCGCCCGGCCGGCTGTCGGGCAGGGTGGTCGTCGTCACCGGCAGCGCCCAGGGCTTCGGCCGGGGCATCGCCGAGGAATTGTACAAGGAAGGCGCCCGCGTGCTCATCGCCGACCTCAACGAGCCCCTGGCGCGCGAGGCCGCGCAGGCCCTGGGCGAGCGCGCCGCGGCCTGCGCCGTCAACGTGGCGGATGAGGAAAGCGTGGCCAACATGGTCGCGCAGTGCGTGGAGCGCTTCCACGGGCTGGATTTGTTCATCTCCAACGCCGGCGTGCTCAAGGCCGGGGGGCTGGAGGAAATGGAGCTCAAGGACTTCGAGTTCGTCACCCGCGTCAACTACACCGCCTTCTTCCTCTGCGCGCGATACGCGGCGCGGGTCATGAAGGCCCAGCGCCAGGCCGACCCGGAGTGGACCGGCGACATCGTGCAGATCAACAGCAAAAGCGGCCTGCAGGGCAGCAACCGCAATTTCGCCTACGCCGGGGGCAAGTTCGGCGGCGTCGGCCTCACGCAGAGCTTCGCGATGGAGCTGGCCCCCTTCGGCATCAAGGTCAACGCCGTGTGCCCGGGCAACTACTACGACGGCCCCCTGTGGTCGGACCCGGAAAAGGGCCTGTTCGTCCAGTACCTGAAAGCCGGCAAGGTGCCCGGCGCGCGGACGGTGGAGGAGGTGCGCCGGTTCTACCTGGACAAGTCCCTCATCAAGCGCGGCTGCCTGCCCTCCGACGTCGCCAAGGCCGTCCTCTACTGCGTGGAGCAGCAATACGAGACCGGGCAGGCCATCCCGGTCACGGGAGGCCAGGTGATGCTGAAATGATCGCCCGGGCAGTTCTGGACCGGCTCAACGCCGGGGACAGGGAGCAGCGGCTGGCGGCGCTTTCCGCCCTGCTGCCGGAAACGGCGTTCCCGCCCCGGGACCCCCGCTACATCAACAACCACATCCACACCGACTATTCCTTCTCGCCCTATTCGCCCTCCGCCGCCGTCTTCGCCGCGATGGCGGAGGGGCTGTGCACCGCCGGCATCGTGGACCACGACACCATCGCCGGCGCGGAGGAATTCATCGCCGCCGGCAAAATCGCCGGCCTGCCGGTCACTGTCGGCATCGAAACCCGCGTGTCCATGGAGGGCACGCCGTTTGAGGGCCTGCGCACCAACAACCCGGACCAGGCGGGCGTCAGCTACATGGTGCTCCACGCTATCCCCCACCAAAACATCGGGAGGGTGCAGGCCTATTTCGCCCCCCTGCGGGCGCACCGCAACGAGCGCAACCGGAAAATGCTGGACAACGTCAACCGGCTCACCGGCCTGAAACTGGACTTCGAGCGCAACGTGCTGCCGCTGTCGCGTGCCAAGGAAGGCGGCAGCGTGACGGAGCGCCACCTGATGCAGGCGCTCGCGCGCGCGGAGGACCCCGGGCGGGAGATGCCCGATGAGTACGACCGCATTGGAGCGCTGAAAAAGGAGTTCATCCCAAAAGTCTACGTGGACGCGGACAAGGAGTGCCCCCGGCTTGCGGAGTACATCCGCTTCTGCGAATCCTCCGGGGGCATCCTGGCCTACCCCTACCTGGGGGACGTGACCGCCTCGGTCACCGGGGACAAACGCGCCCAGCGGTTTGAGGACGAACACCTTGACAGTCTCTTTGAAATATTGAACAATTACGGTATCCGCGCCGTCACCTACATGCCCACGCGGAACACCCAGGCGCAGCTGGACCGGCTGCGCGCCCTGTGCCGGCGCTACGGGATGCTGGAAATCAGCGGGGAGGACATCAACTCCCCCCGGCAGAGCTTCATCATCCGCAAGATGGAAGACCCCCAGTTCGGAAACCTCATCGAAGCGACCTGGGAACTGATCAAACACGAAAACGGAGGACGGAACCCATGAAGACCAAGGCAGTCCGCCTGTACGGCAAAAACGACCTGAGGCTGGAGGAGTTCGACCTCTCCCCGATGACCGACGACAGCGTCATCTGCGAGGTGGTCACCGACAGCATCTGCATGAGCAGCTACAAGGCCGCCCTCATGGGCGGCGAGCATCCGCGCGTGCCCGACAACGTGGCGGATAACCCCACCATCATCGGGCACGAGTTCTGCGGCCGCGTCCTGAAGGTCGGCAAGAACTGGGCGCACAAGTACAAGCCCGGCGACGGCTTCGTCATCCAGCCCGCCCATTCCTATGAAGGCTCCATCGAGGCGCCCGGCTACTCCTACCGCGACTGCGGCGGCGACGCGACCGTCGTGAGCATCCCGCGGGAAAACCTCGTTATGGACAGCCTGCTGCCCTACAACTCCGACGTTTATTTCCTGGGCTCCCTGACCGAGCCCTACTCCTGCATCATCGCCTCCTTCCACGCGATGTACCACACCCGGGACGGCGAGTACGTCCACGACATGGGCATTGTCAAAGGCGGCGACATGGCGCTGCTGGCCTCGGTGGGCCCGATGGGCCTGGGCGCGATCGACTACGCGCTGCACTGCGACCGCAAGCCCGGCCGGCTGGTGGTGACCGACATCGACCAGGCGCGCCTGGACCGCGCGGCCTCCATCTTCACCGTGGAGCACGCGAAGCAGCAGGGCATCGAGCTGCACTACGTCAACACCGGCAAGGTGGAGAACCCCGCCGAGTACCTGCGTTCCCTGACGGGCGGCAAGGGCTTCGACGACGTCATCTGCTTCGCCCCGGTGCGCCCGGTGGTCGAGCAGGCCGACGCCATCCTGGCGGTGGACGGCTGCCTGAACTTCTTCGCCGGCCCCTCCGACCAGAAGTTCTCCGCGATGATGAACTTCTACAACGTCCACTACAAGCGCACCCACATCTGCGCCACCTCCCACGGCAACGTGGACGACATGCGCGAGGCCGTCAGGATGATGGACGCCGGGCTGCTCAACCCCGCCGCCCTGGTCACCCACATCGGGGGCCTGGACGCGGTCATCGAGACCACCCTCAACCTGCCCAAGATTCCCGGCGGCAAGAAGCTCATCTACACCCACATCAGCCTGCCCCTGACCGCCATCGACGACTTTGAGGAAAAGGGCAAGGCCGACCCGCTGTTCGCTGAACTGGCCCGGCTGGTCAGGAAAACCCAGGGCCTGTGGAACGGGGAGGCGGAGAAACTGCTGCTTTCCCGCGCGAAACCCATCTGATTTACGGGCGCAGGGCATACACCCTGCGCCCCTTTTCCGGGAGACCGCCGTTCCTGCGGTTTCCCGCCCTTCAATCTGCCCGCCGCAAGGCCGGCTACGCGTCAGGAGGTATCATGGCCCATCCAGTCATCCTGCCCCGCCAGGGGCAATCGGTCGAAAGCTGCATCATCACCCAGTGGCACAAACAGGTGGGGGATTCCGTCAAGGAAGGGGACGTCCTCTTCAGTTACGAGACCGACAAGGCCTCCTTTGACGAAACCGCCAAGGCCGGCGGCACCTTGCTGGCCGTGTTCTTCCAGGAGGATGACGACGTGCCCGTCCTGACCACCGTTGCCGTCATCGGAGAGAAGGGGGAGGACGTCTCCGCCTTCGGTCCGGCCGGCGGCGGGGAGGCGCCCCCGCCCATGCCCGGGAAGGAAGCGGCGCCGGAAGCCCCCGCGCCCGCCGCGCAGGAACAGCCCAGGGAGCCGGCGCCTGCGCCCGCCGCGGCCGCGCAGGCCGGGGTGTCGCCCCGCGCGCGGATGACCGCCCAGCGCCTGGGCGTGGACCCCGCCGCCGCCAGCCCCACGGGCCCCCACGGCCGCGTCATCGAGCGGGACGTGTTCCTGGCCGCCCAGGCAGGCACCCAGCCGCAGCCCGCGGCCGCGGCGTCCGCCCCCGCGGCGCAGGCCCCCGCCGCGGCGCCCGGCGTGCGCGGCTACCGGGAGAACAAGCTGTCCAACATCCGCCGCGTCATCGCGAAAACCATGCACGAGAGCCTCTCCTCCATGGCGCAGCTGACCCACAACTCCTCCTTCGACGCCACGGCGCTGCTGGCCCTCCGCGCGCGCTTCAAGGCCGCGCCGGAAGCGCTGGGCGTGGGCGGCGTCACCGTCAACGACCTGCTCCTCTTCGCGGTCTCGCGCACCCTGATGCGGCACCCGGACCTCAACGCCCACTTCCTGGGCGACCGCATCCGGCAATACGACCATGTCCACCTGGGCGTCGCCGTGGACACGCCCCGGGGGTTGATGGTGCCCTCCCTCTACGACGCGGACACCAAGGGCCTGCTCCAGATTTCCGGCGAGGCCAAGTCCCTGGCCGCCGCCGCGCAGGCGGGCAGCATCAACCCGGACCTGCTGACCGAGGGCAGCTTCACGGTGAGCAACCTGGGCGCCCTGGGCATCGAGTCCTTCACCCCCATCATCAACCCGCCGCAGGTGGCCATCCTGGGCGTGGACTGCGTGGTGGAGCGCGTGCGCACCGTGAACGGCCAGCTGGCGGCCTACCCGGCGATGGGCCTGTCCCTGACCTATGACCACCGCGCGGTGGACGGCGCCCCGGCCTCGCGTTTCCTCAAGGACCTGGTCTCGGCGCTGGAAAACATCGACGTGCTGCTTGCGCTATAGGAGGCGGAATCATGACCTATGACCTGATTATCCTGGGCGGCGGGCCGGCCGGCTACCTGGCGGCGGAGCGCGCCGGGCACGCGGGGCTGAAGGTCGCCCTGGTGGAGGAGCGCTCCCTGGGCGGCGTGTGCCTCAACGAGGGCTGCATCCCCACCAAGACCCTGCTCTACTCCGCCAAGCTCTACGACGGCGCGAAGAACGGCGCCAAGTACGGCGTCAGCGCGGAGGGCCTGCAAATCGACCACGCCGCGGTCGTCCGCCGCAAGGACAAGGTGGTCAAGACCCTGGTGGGCGGCGTCAAGGCCCAGATGCGCGCCAACCAGGTGGACGTCTTCGAGGCGCGGGGGGCCGTCAGGGGCCGCGCCGCCGAGGGCTTTTCCGTCCTGGCTGGGGAAACGGAGGTTGTCGGCAAGCGCCTGCTGGTCGCGACGGGTTCCTCCCCCGCCGTTCCGCCCATCCCGGGGCTGAAGGAAGGCCTCCAAAGCGGCTTTGTGGCCACCAGCCGGGAAATCCTGGACCTCAAGGAGCCGCCCAAAAACCTGTGCGTCATCGGCGGGGGTGTCATCGGGCTGGAGTTCGCCAGCTACTTTTCCTCCATCGGCGCCCAGGTGCGGGTGGTGGAGATGCTCGGCCACATCGCCGGGGAAAACGACCCGGAGCTGGTCTCCCTGCTCAAGGCCGACCTGGAAAAGCGCGGCATCGTCTTCGACCTGGAGGCGAAGGTCACCGGGATTGAGAAAAACGGCGTGCGCTACGAGCAGGGCGGGGAGAGCCGGCTGGCGGAGGCCGACCGGGTGCTGCTGTCCATCGGCCGGCGCGCCAACACGCAGGGCGCGGGGCTGGAGACCGTCGGCGTTCACCTGGAGCGCGGCGCGGTGGTCACCGACGACCGGATGCGCACCAACCAGCCCGGCGTCTGGGCCGCGGGCGACGTGACCGGCTTCTCCATGCTGGCGCACACCGCCTACCGCGAGGCCGAGGTCGCCGTCAACGACATGCTGGGTCTCCCGGACCGCATGCGCTACGACGCGATTCCCGCGGTGCTCTACACCAACCCCGAGCTGGCCAGCGTCGGGGAGACGGAGCAAAGCGCGGCGCAAAAGGGCCTGCCCTTCAGGGCGGTCAAGCTGCCCATGCGCTTCTCCGGCCGTTACCTGGCGGAGAACGAGGGCGGGAACGGCATCATGAAACTCATCGTCAACGAGAAGACCCAGCGTGTGCTGGGCGTCTGCGCCCTGTCCAACTACGCCTCCGAGTTCATTGTCACGGCGGGCACCTGGATCGAGGCGGGGCTTTCCCTGAACCAAATCAAGAAAATCGTCTTTCCGCATCCCACCGTCAGTGAGATTCTCCGGGAAGCGGTCTTCCAATATGAGTGAGGTGGCATCAACATGAGCAAGCAACTGACCATTTCCCCCAAGGACGTCCGCAAGCCAGGCAAGCTGTCCACGCCGGACATCCCCGTGAACGTCTACAACAAAACCGTCGCGCAGGAGAAGGAGAACTTCACCAAGAAGGAGTTCCTCGCCATCTTCCGGGACATGGCGTACATCCGCGAGTTTGAAACCATGCTCAACCTCATCAAGACCAAGGGCGAATACGAGGGCGTGGCCTACAACCACCCCGGCCCCGCCCACCTGGGCATCGGTCAGGAGGCGGCCTATGTCGGCGCGGCCTACCTGCTCACCCTGGACGACTACACCTTCGGCTCCCACCGCAGCCATGGCGAAATCCTGGCCAAGGGCCTGCGCAGCGTCGAAATCCTGGAGGACGGGAAGCTCCGCTCCATCATGGAGGAGTTCTTCGGCGGCAAGACCTACGCGGTCGTCAGGGACGACAAGAAATCCGCGAAGGAGAACGGCATCAACTTCCTGCTCTACGGCATGATGTGCGAGACCTTCGCCCGCGAAAACGGCTTCAACAAGGGCCTGGGCGGCTCCATGCACGCCTTCTTCACGCCCTTTGGCATCTACCCCAACAACGCCATCGTGGGCGGCTCCGGCTCCATCACCCCCGGCGCCGCGCTGTTCAAGCTCTCCAACCGCAAGCCCGGCGTGGTCGTGTGCAATATCGGAGACGGCGCCCTGGCCTGCGGCCCGGTCTGGGAGGGCCTGATGATGTCCACCATGGGCCAGCTGCGCAACCTGTGGGGCAAGGACTTCTCCGGCATGCCCCTCATCTTCAACATCAACGACAACTTCTACGGCATGGGCGGCCAGACCGCCGGGGAAACCATGGGCATGGACATGATCGTCCGCATCGCCGCGGGCATCGCGCCCAACGCCCTGCACGCCGAGCGCGTGGACGGCTACAA
>JAAZAQ010000332.1 GCA_012514225.1 Clostridiales bacterium
AGGGCGCGGTTCCTACTCAAAGTTGTAGGCGCTGAGGATGGGCGCCCGGCCCAGCATCCGGTCCTGCGGCTGCTCAAACCAGGACAGCGCCAGGAAGGAGCCGGCGACGTTGAACACCTGGTCAAATCCCAGCTGCCTGAGCGCGCGGACGGCGTTGTAGCTGCGCTGGCCTGTCCGGCACAGGGCATAGACGGGGCGGTCCTTCGGGATGTCGGTGAGGCGCTCCCGCAACTCGCCCAGGGGCGCGTTCACGGAGCCCAGGATGTGCGCGTATTCGAACTCCTCCTTCTCCCGCACGTCCAGGAAGAAGGCGCCCCGCGCGTGCAGCTCCCGGACCCTGGAGAAGGGCACGGCGCTGACCAGCCCCTGCAACTGGTCGCAGGCGGACAGCGCCGCATGGTGCACCGCGTCGCGGGCGGAGGAGAAGTGCGGCGCGTAGGCCAGGTCCAGGTCCTTCAAATCCCAGACCGTGGCGCCGAAGCGCATCGCGGTGGCGACCACGTCGATTCGCTTGTCCGCGGCGCCGCGGCCGACCGCCTGGGCGCCCAGCACCCTGCCGGTCGGCTTTTCAAAAATCAGCTTGAAAAACAGGGGCGAGGCGCCCGGCATGATGCCCACGCGGTCGGCGGGGACGACGAAGGCCGCGCCAAAGTCGAAGCCCTCCGTCTCGCACTGCCGCTCGTTGAGCCCGGTGGAAGCCGCGTTGAGGGAAAACACGCGCAGCACGGCGCTGCCCAGCACGTCCCCCAGGCGCTCCGCGACGCCCTCCGCAGCGTTGGCCGCCTGCCGCGCCTGCCGCAGCGCCGGCCCCGCCAGCGCCAGGCGGTTTTTCTTGCCGGTGAGCCGGTGCCTGACTTCGACGGCGTCGCCCACGGCGAAGATGTGGGGGTCGGAGGTGCGCATGTTTTCGTCCACCAGGATGGCGCCGGTCTTGCCGATTTCCAGCCCCGCGTCCCTGGCCAGCCCGGTCTCGGGGCGCACGCCGATGGCCATGATAACGATTTGCGCCGGGAGCCTGGCGCCGGAGGACAGGGTGACGCCCTCCCGGTCGACGGCGGCGACGCCGTCCCCCAGGCGCAGGTCGATGCCGTGCTCCAGGATTTCCCTGTGAAGCAACTGCGCCATGTCCGCGTCCAGGGGCAGCATGACCTGCGGCGCCATGTCGGCCAGCGCGACCTTCAGCCCGGAAGCCGCCAGGTTTTCCATCACTTCCAGCCCGATGAAGCCCCCGCCGATGACCACGGCTTCCCGCACCCCGCGCGCCTTGATATAGGCGTCGATGCGCTCCACGTCCGTGACGTTTCGCACGGTGAACACGTGGGGCAGGTCGGCGCCCGGGCAGGCGGGGGGCAGGATGGGCGAGGCGCCCGGGGAGAGGAAGAGCGTGTCATAGGGAAAGTCCGAATCAACGCCCTTTTCCAGGTCTTGGACCCGGACTGTCCTGCCGGCGCGGTCGATTTTTATCGCCTCGTGGTGCGTCAGCGCACGGATGCGGTAGCGCCGCCAGAAGGTGTCCGGGTCCATCAGCAGCAGTTCCTCCGAGGAGGCGATTTCCCCGCCCAGGAAGTAGGGCAAGGCGCAGTTGGAGAAGGAGACGTCCCGCCCCCTTTCCAGCATCGTGATGTCCGCGGACTCGTCCAGCCGGCGCAGCCGCGCCGCGACCGAGGCGCCGCCCGCGACGCCCCCCACGATCAGGTATTTCTTTCCCATTTCATTCACTCTCCGTATCAGGCAGGCTTCTGCGGCGTGATGTCCACCCGCAGGGCCGACCCGCGCAGGGCCTTGAGCATCTCCGGCGTCAGCCGCGCCTCGGCCATTTCGCCCGGGGTCAGGATGAGCCGGCGCTGGCTTAGCAGCACCCTGTCCCCCGCGGACAGGGTGACGTAGTGGTTCTGGTAGACCCGGTCGGGCCGGAACATCAGGTCCACGGCCTCCGGCTCGCCTTCCCTGGGCAAATCCAGCCGCTGGGGCACCGTGCCGCGCACGCCCTGGCCGTCCTGGACGGGCACCCGGTCGAAGGGCGGCTTGCCCGCCTGCAGGTACCGGGCTGCCGCCGCCCCGGCAAGGGCGCTCTCCCGGCTGACAAAATCCACCAGGTCGTGCACGTGCAGGACGTTGCCGCAGGAGAAGACGCCGTGGACGTTGGTCTCCAATTTGTCGTTGACGACGGGGCCGCCGGTCGCGGGCGACAGGCGCACCCCCGCGCCCAGGGACAGCTCGTTCTCCGGAATCAGCCCCACGGACAGCAGCAGGGTGTCGCATTCGTACTCGATTTCCGTGCCGGGAACCGGCCGGCGGTCCTCCCCCACCCGGGCGACGGTGACGCCGGACAGGCGCCCCCGCCCTTTCACGTCCACCACCGTGTGGGAGAGCAGCAGGGGGATGCCATAGTCGTGCAGGCATTGGACGATGTTGCGGTTCAGCCCGCTGGAATAGGGCATCAGTTCCACGCAGGCGAGCACCCTGGCGCCCTGCAGGGTCATGCGCCGGGCCATGATGAGCCCGATGTCGCCGCTGCCCAGGATGACCACCCGGCGCCCGGGCATGAACCCCGCCATGTTGACCAGTTTCTGCGCGGTGCCCGCGCTGAAGATGCCCGCCGGCCGGGTGCCCGGGATGGCCAGCGCGCCGCGGGGCCGCTCCCTGCAGCCCATGGCCAGGATGACCGCGCGGGCCTGGTAGACCTCCAGCCCCCGCTCCCGGCTGACCGCCGTGACGCGCTTCCCCCGGGTGACGGAAAGCACCGTGGTGCCGCAATGCACGGGAATCTCCAGCTCCCGGGCCTTCAGGATGTCCCGCCAGGCATACTCAGGCCCCGTCAATTCCTCCCGGAAGCGGTGCAGGCCGAAGCCGTTGTGGATGCACTGGTTGAGGATGCCGCCGGGCTCGTCCTCCCGCTCCAGCACCACCAGGTCCATGACGCCCGCCGATTTGGCCGCGATGGCGGCCGCCAGCCCCGCGGGGCCCGCGCCGACCACCAGCAAATCCACCGGGATGACCTTCTCACTCATCCCGCGCGGCCTCCCGCAGGGGGGCGGACAGCACCCGGCTTTGTCCGCCGGCCTTGGTCACTTCCTCCAGCCCAACGCCCAGCTCCTCGCTGAGCAGCTCCATCACGCGGGTGGAGCAGAAGCCGCCCTGGCAGCGCCCCATGCC
The DNA here is from genome assembly GCA_012514225.1 of Clostridiales bacterium. Lineage (GTDB taxonomy): Bacteria > Bacillota > Clostridia > Christensenellales > Aristaeellaceae > UBA6115. The sequence goes on from JAAZAQ010000332.1 coordinate 3,157, forward strand.
CGCGCGGGTCCGGCGCTTGACCCCGTCCAGGCTGCGCGCGCCGACGGGGCGGCGGATGGCGCGGCGGACCTCCGCCTCCGTCACCTGCTCGCAGCGGCACACGATCCGGCCGTACTCGGGGTCGTTTTCGTAGGCTTCCCGGCGCTCCGCGTCGGACATGCCGGAAAAGGGCTTGGGCAGCGGCCGGGGCGCGGTATAGGACAGGTTGCGGCCCAGCTTCAGGTACCAGGCCACCCAGTCTCCCAGCTCCTGCCCGATGGCGGGGGCGGCGGACAAGCCCGGACTCTCGATGCCGATGGCCTCGAAGGCGCCTTCCGGCGCGCCTTCGACGCGGCCGATGATGAAGTCCCCGCCCGCTTCGTGCGCCCGGATGCCGGAGAAGGTGGTGATGACCTGTCGCAGGTCGGCTTCGGGGTCGGTCAGGCGGGCCTTCTTCAGCGCGTCGTCCAGGCCCCCGCGCGTGGTCGCCGTGTCCAGGGCGTCCGGGATGTCCTCCGCCGTGGGGCCCAGCAGGATGTTGCCGTGCGTGGTCGGGCTGACCAGCACGCCCTTGCCCATCCGGGTGGGCACCTGGAACAGGGTGCGCCTGAACTTAAGGGGAACGCTGTGGTCGAGGAGATAATACTGCCCGCGCCGGGCGACGATGTTCACCGGGCGGGTCGAAATCTGGTTGTGTAAAACCCCCGCCAGGGCGCCGGCGCAGTTGACGACCGCGCGGGCGGACAGGGGGCCGCGGCTGGTGCGGACCGTCCAGACGCCCGCGTCGTGGGACAGGCCCAGGGCTTCGGTATCCAGCAGGAATTCCACGCCGTTCTCGCAGGCCGTGTCCGCCAGGGCGCAGGTCAGCTCGTAGGGGCTGACCAGGCCGGAGGAGGGCACCAGTAGCGCCGCCACGACGGCCGGGTTGACATGGGGCTCCAGCGCCAGGATTTCCTCCCGCCCGATGACCCGGCAGCCGGAAACGCCGTTCAAAACGGCGTTGCGGCTCAGGCCCTCCAGCGTCTCCCGGTCGGACTCGTCAAAGCCCAGCACCATCGCCCCCGGGTTGCCGTAAGGTACGCCCAGCCTGGCGCACAGGCCCGGCATCATCCCGGCGCCCTTGACGTTGAGCCGGGCCTTCTCGCTGCCGGCCGCAGCGTCGTAGCCAGCGTGGACGATGCCGCTGTTGGCCTTGCTGGCGCCCTCGGAGACGTCCGGCGCGCGCTCCACAACCGCGAAGCGCCCGGCATATTCGCTCAGGCGCTGGGCCAGGGCGCAGCCGATGACCCCCGCCCCGATGATGACCGCGTCGTACATGCACTGTCCTTCCCGTTGAATCGGG
>JAAZAQ010000333.1 GCA_012514225.1 Clostridiales bacterium
GGCACCTTCATCAGGAAATACAGCGCGACCTCGTGGCAGCGCAGGCCTGTGAGCCCTGCGCTGCCTTCGAAGAAGTTCTCGTGCACGAAGGCCAGGCGGTCCACTTCCATCCGTGTTCCGGTCTCCTCCAGCACCTCGCGCACGACGGCTTCCTCCGCCGTCTCGCCCGCCCGCACCGCGCCGCCCACGGAATAGTAGTAGGGGTCCGCCTCGTTGCAGGCCATGAGCACCCGGCCGTCCTTCAGGATGACGGCGGCCGCCCGGTAGCGGAACCAGGCGCCGTCCCGGGTGAAGCAGCAATCGTTCTCGGAAAAAGGCTCTGACATCGCGCAACGCTTTCCGCACGCTACGTGCAACAAAATACCAATCGCGTCTCAGGCTGGATGCAGCCCGGTATTCTGGCTATCACGAATGGGGTCTGGGGAGGAATTCCCCGGGCAGGGGTTGGGGACGCGGTCCCCAACCGTTCCTTTCTCCCCGCCGTGCCTCCCCGTGCCCCCGCCTTACCGGATGAAGTTCGTCCGCGCGCCGTAGGCGCTGCCGGGCGGCTGAAGGCCGGCCTCCCGGCCGGCGCGGATGGATTTGATGAGCCAGGCCATGTTGAGGCCCAGGTTGCGCAGCACCTGCAGGCCTTCCTCGTCCTTTATAATGTCCTCCGGCTGCGCGCCGTGGACCATCGGCCAGTAGGTGGAGGTGGCGATGGGCATCTCGCAGTAGTGCAGATACTGGAACAGGCTCTCGAGCGCCGCCGTCGTGCCCGCGCGGCGGGCGACGACCAGCGCCGCGCCTGCCCTGCCCTTGAAGGCCCGGGCGCTGGAGTAGAACACGCGGTTGAGCACGCTGTGCATCGCGCCGGTGACGTTGGAGAAATAGACCGGCGAGGCCAGCAGCAGGCCGTCGGCCGCCTGGATGCTCCGGATGAGGGGGTTGACCAGGTCGTCCCCGAACGTGCAGGCGTTGTCCAGTTTGCGGCAGGCGCGGCAGGCCGTGCAGTCGCGGACGGGCGCGTTGCCCACCCAGAAGGTTTCGGACCGGATTCCCTCCCGGGACAGCGCTTCCGCCACCACGTCCAGCGCCGCCTGGGTGCTGCCGTTCCTGCGCGTGCTGCCGTTGACCATCACGACGTTCATCCATTCAAACCGTCCTTTTTCTTGACAGTATAGCGCGCCGCGCAGGCGCGGGCAACTGCGCGGAAGGGCTGAGGCACGACAGGATTCCGTGATTGACAGCGCTTTTGGGCTTGGGTATGATTCCTGCGGATTGAGATGCGCCCTGGCCGCGGGCAAAAGGAGAGAAACGTGAAACGGAGCGAACTGAACCAACTGATGCGCGAGGCGCTGGACTTCATCGCGGGGCACGGCTTCCACCTGCCGCCCTTCGTCACCTGGACGATGGAGGACTGGAAGACCAAGAACCAGGAGTACGCCGAAATCAAGGACAACATGCTCGGCTGGGACATCACGGATTTCGGCTCGGGCGACTTCTATTCCCACGGCCTGCTGCTCATCACCCTGCGCAACGGCAACTTCCACGACCCCAAGTACAAAAAGCCCTATGCGGAAAAGCTGCTCATCGCCCGGGAAGGCCAGGTGACGCCCTACCATTTCCACTGGAAGAAGATGGAGGACATCATCAACCGGGGCGGCGGCCGGCTGGTGCTCAAGTGCTACAACTCCGGCCCGGACGGGCAGATGCTGGACACCCCGGTGAACATCCTGAAGGACGGCCGCTCCTACTTTGTGCCCGCGGGGGAGGAGGTGCGGCTTGAGAACGGGGAGAGCATCACCCTGGTCACCGGGCAGTACCACTGCTTCTGGGCGGAAGGCGGCACCTGCCTGATCGGCGAGGTGTCCGTGATGAACGACGACAACGTGGACAACCGCTTCCACGACCCTGTCGGCCGCTTCCCTGAAATCGAGGAGGACGAGCCCATCCTCTACCCGCTCTTCAGTGATTATCCCGAGCTGAAGGACTGATTGGGACAGGGAGCGGACGCCTCCCGACGCGCCCATGACCGCCCGGCGTTCCAGCCCGGGCGGCCGGTTTTTCGGAGGGTTTGCCCGATGTGGCGGATGACCGCTGATAAACAAGGGAGAAGGCTTTTTCTCCCCGTACGGGAACAACGGGAAACGGGCTTGACTTGACGGCGCCGCGGCTGACGCGCACTTCATCGTAAAGCAAGAGAACCCCGCCCTGCAAAGGGCGGGGTTCGTGCTGTTAAAAAACTTTACTATAGACTATGATGCAGGGGGCTTTGGGGGGCGGCAGCCCACCGATTATCATCGTGTCGTCCGGCTCTGCCGGACGCGCGGGGCGTTTTCGCGAACAGCGAAAACATTCCGCAGCAATCCTCCAAATCGAAAAAGGTCCGCA
>JAAZAQ010000334.1 GCA_012514225.1 Clostridiales bacterium
CCTTGAGCACCTCCTCGCCTTCCTTGTAGGTGAAGCCGACGTTCTCGAAGCGGACGTCGCCCTGGATGTCCTCCCAGTTCTCCCTTTTGGGGTGGAAGTTGTCCCCGTAGCGCTCCACGACCTCCGGGGAGTCCTGGATGTCCGGCTCCGTTTCCAGCAGCCCCACGACCCGCTCGGCCGCGGCCTGGATGCGCTGCATCTCGCTGAAAGTGGCGGCGATGTCCCGGATGGGGTTGAAGAACTGCACGGAATAGCTGACGAAGGCGGTCACCGTGCCCAGGGACAGGGCCCCGGAGAGCACACGGCTGGCCCCGCTGCCCAGCACATAGGCGGTGGCCAGGGAGGAGATGGAGATGACCAGCGGCAGGAAGAGGCTGGAGAGGGTGGCGGAGCGGATGGCGGCCTTTTTCATGGAGCCGGTCAGCTCGCTGAACTCCTCGAAGTTGCGCTCTTCCCTCACCAGGGACTTGGTGGTCTTGGCGCCCATGACGCCCTCGTTGAAGGAGGCGATGACGCGGGAGTTGATTTTGCGCACCTCGCGCTGCGCCTTGAGGATGCGGCGCTGGAAGTAGACGGAGACCAGCGCCAGGACGGGCAGGATGGCCAGCACGCCCAGGGCCAGCTGCCAGGAGAGCAGCAGCATGGACACCGTGCAGGACACCAGGAAGAACGACGCCCAGATGAGGTCGACCAGCCCCCAGCCGAAAGCCTCCGACAGGTTGCTCGTGTCGCTGGTCAGCCGGCTCATCAGGTAGCCCACCGGCATCCGGTCGTAGTAGGAGAAGGGCAGCTCCTGCAGCTTGCGGAAGCCCTTCTGCCGCATGTCGTAGGCTACGCGGAACTCCACCCGGCCGGCCAGCAGGATGAAGAAGAAGATGGCGGTAATCTGAACGGCGATAATCAGCAGGTAGGTCAGCGCGAAGGGCCACATCGCGCCGGCGGGCAGCCCGGGGGTTACGTAATGGTCGATCGCGTGGCGCGTCATCAGGGGAAGGATGACGTCGGTGACGGCCAGCACGGCCATGGACAGCGCGATGATGCCCATGTTCCGCCAATGGCGGCGCATGTGCACGAACAGCTTTTTGAACAGGCTCAGGTCCAGCTTCTTGGTGTAGTCCTTCTCTTCCTGGTGGCTCCAGTCGCTCATGCCAGACTCCCTTCGGCGGCGCGGTCTTCCAGCCCCAGCTCGTCCTCCAGGCCCGCCTGGATGCGGTGGATGCGCTGGTACAGCCCCGGGCGGGCGATGAGCTCCTCGTGGCTGCCCTGGTCGCGGACGCGCCCGTCTTCCAGCACCAGGATCAGGTCCGCCTGGCGCAGGGTCAGGACGCGGTGGCTGATGATGAGGGTAGTGACGCCCCGGCTGCGGCGGCGCAGGGCTTCGCGGATGCGCGCGTCCGTCTCCGTGTCCACGGCGGACAGCGAATCGTCGAAAATCAGGATGTCGCTGTCCTTGAGCAGGGTGCGCGCGATGGCGGCGCGCTGCTTCTGGCCGCCGGAGAGGGTCACCCCCCGCTCGCCCACCAGCGTGTCCCAGCCCTTGTCGCTTTGCTCGATGAACTCCAGCGCCTGGGCGTCCTCCGCCGCGGCCAGCACTTGCTCGCGGGTGGCGTCGGGGGCGGCCATGCGCAGGTTGTCGTAGATGGTCTTGGAATACAGGAAGGGCTCCTGCAGCACCAGGCCGACGCGGCGGCGCAGGTGCTTGCGCGCGATGGTTTTGATGTCGTGCCCGGACAGGGTGATGGTGCCGGACTGCGGCGCGTAGAGCCGCTGCAGCAGCAGCGCGATGGTGGACTTGCCGGAGCCCGTCGCGCCCAGGATGGCGACGGTCTGCCCGGCCTTGACGGTGAAGGAGAGGTCCTTCAAGATGTCCGCCCCGCCGTCGTAGCGGAAAGTGACCCGGTCAAAGACGATGTCGCCCTTCAGTTCCGGGGTGACCGCGCCAGGCAGGTCTTCCTCCTCCTTCTGGCGCAGCACCTCGTCGATGCGCTCCAGGGAGACCATCGTGCGCCCGCCCATGGACAGGATGCGGCCCAGGTTGCGCACCGGCCACAGCAGCATGCCCACGTAGCTGGTGAACACTACCAGGTCGCCCACGGTGATGCGGCCCGCGCGCACCTCGGAAAGGCAGAACAGCAGGGTCAGCAGGGTCTGCGCCATGCCCATCAGGTCGCCGGCGCTCCAGTAAATCGCGTCCAGCCAGGACAGCTTGGAGAACTTGTCGCGGGTTTTCGCGTTTTGCTCCTCGTACTTCTCCACTTCCTTCTGCGCCTGCCCGAAGGCGCGCACCACGCGCACGCCGGTCAGGTTTTCCTGCAGCACTGTGGTCAGCACGCCGTCCTGCTCGTCCGCCTGGCGGAACGCCTTGATGATGAGGCGGAAGAAGAACCAGGCGAAGAGGAACAGCGCCGGCATGATGATCAGGCTCACCAGGGTGATGCGCGCGGAGATGGGCAGCATCAGGGCCAGGGCGATGGCCACCATCATCACCGCCTCCACGGCGGAGAGCATGTTCATGGACAGGAAGCGGCGCACCGTGTCCACGTCCGTGGTGCAGCGCTGGACCAGGTCGCCGGTGGCGGCCTGGGTGTGGTAGCTGAAGGGGAGCTCCTGCAGGTGTGCGTACATGCCGTCCCGCAGCGTCCGGGCGGATTTCTCGGCGCCCTGGGCCGTCCAGCGGCCGCGCAGGAAGCTGCTCACGCCGTTGAGCAGGCTGATTGCGACCAGCGCCACCCCCGGCAGCCAGAGGTTGCCGCGCAGGTACTCGCGCCCACCCATCGCATCCATCCACTGGGCGATGAAGCCGGGCATCCGGGTGGGCTGGCCGCCCAGGACGTGGTCCAGCACCTCCGCCAGCACGGCGGGGGTCAGGAATCCCAAAAAGACGCTCAGGACCGTCAGCAGCGCCGCGCCTGAAAACCAGCCGGCGCTCTCCCTGAGCAGTTTCATGAACAGGCGATAGTTTCGTTTCTTCATCGTTCTCCATCCGTTTTCGGCAATAAAAAAGCCCCGCGCCTGCCGTGCCGGAGCCTCGCATGCCGCCGGGAACTGTGTCTCAGCGCAGGAAAAGCCGGCCGTGCCATGGCAAAGCACCCTGGGGTGCGCTCCGGAACATCCGGTTTCTGATCATGCCGCGGCCTCCTTTCCGTGTTTTCCCGGTCAGTATACGGCGGTTTTCGCCGCCCTGTCAAGCCGGGAAGGAAAAGAATTGAGGGACAATCAAGGGGAATTTGTCTCCGGAAAAGGAAGAAAGCCCCCGCGCGGGGGCTTTCAAACCACGGACGGAACCTGTTTACCAGGACGCGTTCATCGCCCGGGCGACCGCGTTCTGGTGGGTGGCGTCCACGCGGTCGGTGTCGTGGGTCTTGGACTTGAAGAAGTGGATGCAGAAGTGCCCGCTGTAGTTGTTCTCCGGGATGGTGTCCGAGCCGTGGGGCATCGTGTTGATGGAGGCGGCGTAGACCTTGCCGTTATACTTGACCAGCACCGCCCGCCTGGCCCAGGAGTAGGAGCCGCCGGAAATCTCCTTCATCACCCGGGCGTCGTCCCGGCTCAGGGGCTCGGCGTCCAGATGGTTGGCGCCGCTCCAGCGCCTCGCCCGGAAAATCTTCCCGGTGGATACGTCCTTGACGGTGAAGGTGGTCCACTGGGGGATGACGTTCCTGCCGCCGTTGAACCAGTCCAGCCGCTCTGTGGGCAGGGTATAGTTGGCGGCGTTCCTGCCAAACAGCCTGCGGATGGTGGAAAAGCCCGCGATGCCGTCCGCTTTCAGCCCCGTCGCGCGCTGGTAGCGCCGCACCGCGTCCTGGGTCATTTGCCCGTAGGAGGAGTCGATCGCGGCCTTGTAATACCCCTTCAGCTTCAGCGCCTGCTGGAGGGCTTTGACGTGCCGGCCGGAATTGCCCGGCCGGGAGGTGTTGGGCACCTCGATTCTGGAAATGGAGGTGATGCCGTCCATGCCCGGGTCGTCCCGCGCGGAGACCTCGTCGGGCAGGCCGAAAAGCTTGCGGAGGGTCCGCCGGTCCGCGGCGCCCGTCGTCTCCAGCCCGGCGGCGCGCTGGTACCTGCGCACCGCGTCTGCCGTCCCGTCCCCGTAAATCCCGTCCAGCGCGCCCGAATAGTAGCCCCTGATCTGCAGCGCCCGCTGCAGCTTTTCCACGCTGTCCCCCGAAGAGCCCCTGCGCGTCTCGCGCGGCACGCCGCCCAGGCCGGAGATGGTGGAGATGCCCGCGTACCGGCTCCGGCTTTCCGTCCTGTCCGACGCGCCGAAGGCGCTGAGCGCGGCCCGCGGGGCGTTGATGAATTTCTTCATCATATAGCCGGTGTAGGTCTTGTACCGCACCTTGAAGAAATCGCCCCTGACGCCCAGCAGGGTGACCTTCGTCCCCTTGTCCAGCTTGTCGTAATAATCGCTCCCGGTGTCCGCGCGGGTGCGCAGGAAGACCTGGTCGTCGTTGACCGTTCCGGTATAGGTTTCGGCCAGGGCGGCCGGCCGGAGGGCGAGAAGGCTCAGAATGGCCAGAAGAAGCGCGAAAACGCGTGACGAACGTGCGGTCATGGCGTACCTCCGTTTTGGGCGGGCGATGTGGATGCGTTTAATATATTACACAATTATTACGATGTCAAGCACTTTTTTACATTAATTGTTAACAATTGACGAAACGCCTCCCCGACACCGCGCGGGAAGGGCCAGGCGGCGCCGGTTCGCGCGTGGACTTGCCAGGGGGGCTATGCTATAATCCCGCAGGCGGGTTTTCGCCCGATTCAACGGGAAGGACAGTGCATGTACGACGCGGTCATCATCGGGGCGGGGGTCATCGGCTGCGCCCTGGCCCAGCGCCTGAGCGAATATGCCGGGCGCTTCGCGGTTGTGGAGCGCGCGCCG
>JAAZAQ010000335.1 GCA_012514225.1 Clostridiales bacterium
GCGGGCATCCGGAACAAGGTGAAGATCATGGTCGGCGGCGCGCCGGTCACCGACGCCTTCTGCAAGCAGATCGGCGCGGACGCCTATACGCCCGACGCCGCGAGCGCCGCGGACGTCGCCGTTTCCTTCTGCCAGGCCTGACGCGTTCCCGGCATGAGCGGAAAACAGGTTTTATTTGACGCGCTCCGGCATCGCCATACGGACCAGATTCCCTGGGTACCTTTCGCCGGCGTGCACGCGGGCAAGCTGGTGGGCAAGGACGCGACCGAGGTCCTGACCGACGCGGACGCGCTGTTCGAGGCGCTGCTGGCGGTCAACCGGCTGTACAAGCCGCACGGCCAGCCCATCGCCTTCGACCTGCAGATCGAGGCGGAAATCCTGGGCTGCGAGCTGGCCTGGTCGAAGGAAGGCCCGCCGTCGGTGAAAACCCATCCCCTGGCGGACACCATGACGGTGCCCTGCCGTTGCACCCTGCCCCGGGAGACCGACGGGCGCGTCCCCCTGGTGCTGGAAGCCACCCGCCGCATGAAGGAGGCCGTGGGCGCGGACACCGCGCTGTACGGCCTTGTCTGCGGCCCCTTCACCCTGGCCAGTCACCTGCGCGGGAACGACCTGTTCATGGACCTGTACGACGATGAGGACTACGTCCGGGAACTGTTGGACTACTGCACGGAATGCGCGAAAATGATGTCCCGCTATTACGCCGAGGCCGGCGCGGACGTCATCGCCGTGGTGGACCCCCTGGTCAGCCAGATTTCCCGGGACCATTTCGAGACCTTCCTGACCCGGCCCTTTACCGAATACTTCGAGTACCTGCGGGAGCTGAAGGTGTTTTCCAGCTTTTTCGTCTGCGGGGACGTAAGCCGGAACGTCGAGAGCATGTGCCAGACGAAGCCGGACAGCATCTCCGTGGACGAGAACGTCGACCTGCCGGCCGCCAAGCGCATCACCGACCGCTACGGCGTGACCATCGGCGGGAACATCCCCCTGACCAGCGTGCTGCTGCACGGCACCCAGCAGGACGTGATGAAATGCGTGCTGGACCTGGCCGACGAACTGGAGAACAAGGACAATTTCATCCTCGCCCCCGGCTGCGACATGCCCTACGCCGTGCCCGTGGAAAACGGCATCGCGGTGTCCCAGGCCGCGCTGCACCTGGAGGAGACCCGGAAGATGCTGCGCAACTACGTGGCGGTCGAAGAGGACATCCAGGTGGAGCTGCCCGACTACGCGGGCCTGCAAAAGCCGCTGCTGGAGTGCTTCACCCTGGACAGCGCCACCTGCGCCGCCTGCGGCTACATGGCCGGCGCCGCGGAAGCCGCCAAGGCGCGCCTGGGCGACCAGATCGATTACGCCGAATACAAGTTCACCACCAAGCAGAACATCGCCCGGTGCAAGAAGTTGGGCGTGAAAAACCTGCCGTCCCTGTACCTGAACGGGGAGTTGATCTATTCCTCCCTCATCCCCTCCCCGGCCGAGCTGGACCGGGTGCTGGGCGTAAGCGTACAGGCCTTTTCAACCGCCCAATAGGATGGACCTGCTGCTGGTCACCGGTTTCCTGGGCGCGGGCAAAACCACCCTCTTAAAGCGCCTGGTGGACCTGTGGAAGGACCGCCCCCTGGCGCTGGTGGTCAACGAGTTTGGCCGGGAGGGTGTGGACGGCGCGCTGCTGACCGGGCTGGGCGCCAGCCTGAGGGAGGTGACGGGCGGCTCTGTTTTCTGCGTTTGCCGCAGCGAGCAGTTCGACGCCGCCCTGCACCAGATTGTCCATGAAGGCCCGGAGCGGATTGTCGTGGAGGCGTCAGGGCTGAGCGACCCGACCAACGTGCGCGCTGTGCTCAGGCACTATCCCTATATCGACTACAAGGGCTGCATCGCCCTGTGCGACGCGCCGCGTGTGGAGAAGACCCTGGCCGCCGTGCGGGTCAGCCAGAAGCAGCTGGCGGTCAGCGACCTGATTTTGCTCAATAAGGCGGACCTGGTCAGCCCGCAGGAGGCGGAACGCCTCCGCGGGCTGCTGCAAAAGCGCTTCCCCCGCGCGCGGGTCGAGCCCGCCGTGATGGCGGCCTTCGACCCGGAATGGCTGTCCTTCCCGGAAACCCAGGCGCTGGACGGCGACCAGGTGCCCGAGCCCCGCGACCTGACGCTGCAAAAGGCGCTGGTCCGGCTGAAGGAAGGCATGCCGAAGAAGGAGCTGGAGAAGTTCGTCAAGCTGGTCTACGAGGACGCCTGGCGGGTGAAGGGCATCGTCCGGCTGAAGGAAGGCGCCTTCCTTCTGGACTGCGTGGGCCCCTCCCTGAGCCTCGGGGAGGCGGAGGAGGGCAAGGCGGGGCTGGACGTCGTGTTCCTGGCGGGGGAGGGCATGCCGCTGCGGCGCAGCCTGCTCTCCGCACGGGAGTGGTATCCGCGGTACGTGGAGGACATCCGCTTCGGCTGATGCCCCGCAACCGGAAAAGAAGGGGAAAAAATGGACAAGGTGCTGATTCAAAGCGCGCTGGAGGCCGGCGCGACCAAGGCCGAGATGATTGACGCCGGGCAGGTGGTCACCTCCGCCGCCTTCCGCGACATCTGCGCGACCAATACCTGCGGCAAGTACGGCCGGTGCTACATGTGCCCGCCGGACGTGGGCGACATCGGCGAATTGATGGAAAAGGTGAAGGAGTACCCCCGGGGCCTGCTTTACCAGACCATCTCGGGGCTGGAGGACAGCTTCGACATCGAGGGCATGACGGCAGCGGGCGCAGGGCACGTGCAGGTTTCCCAGCGGCTGGAGGACCGGCTGCGCGAGTTGCTGCCGGCCGGGTACCTCCATTTGACCTGCGGCGGCTGCAGGCTGTGCGAGACCTGCGCCAAGGCGGAGGGCAAGCCCTGCGTTTTCCCGGAGCGGGCGATGCCCTCGGTGGAAAGCTACGGCATCGACGTATACAACACCGTGAA
>JAAZAQ010000336.1 GCA_012514225.1 Clostridiales bacterium
GCTGGGTGAGCATCTTGGGCGTCGCCTGGCTGATGATGCGCTGCAGCGCGCCGTAGCGCAAGGGCCCCGAAAGCAGGTGCCAGAGCACCAGCGCCTTGTATTTCCCGCCGATGAGCCGCAGCGTCGCGTCCACCGGGCAGTTGAGCCCCCGGGTCTTCCGGTCTTCCATGCCAGTTTCCGCCCTTTCTTACTTTTTGGTTAGTATAGCACATAATAGTGCATACTTCCATTATCTCCCCCATGCGGGTATCATGGAATCACAGGCGGACGACAGACCGCCCGCCCGGGAGGAAACCATGAAAAGCCGCACCTACGACGTCTCCGGCATGACCTGCGCGGCCTGCGCCGCGCGGGTGGAAAAAGCCGTGTCCGCCCTGCCGGGCGTTGAAAAAGCCGCTGTCAACTTCGCCGCCGAAACGCTGTCCGTCACGTTTTCCGGGCAGGCCGCCAGCGACGCGCAAATCGCGGGCGCCGTGTCAAAAGCCGGATACGAGCTCAGCGGCGCGCAGCAGGACGCGCAGGCCTCCATCCCCATCGCCGGGATGACCTGCGCGGCCTGCTCGGCGCGCATCGAAAAAGTCCTGTCAAAACTGCCCGGCGTCTCGTCGGCGTCGGTGAACCTGGCCAACGAGACCGCCTCGCTGCGCTTCGACCCGGGTCAAATCCGGCTGTCCGACATCCGCAAAGCCATTGAAAAGCTGGGCTACCAGCCGCTGGAAGCAAAGCAGGTTTCCCAGGCGGACGAGGCGCGCGAACGCAAGCGGCGGGAGCTGCGCGTGATGCGGCTCAAGCTGCTCGTCGCGGCCGCTTTCGCGCTGCCGCTGCTGTACCTGGCCATGGGGCCGATGGTCGGCCTGCCGGTGCCCGCCTTCCTCGACCCCGGCGCCCGCCCGCTGGCCTTCGCGCTGGCGCAGGCACTGCTGACGCTCCCCATCCTGGCGGCGGGCCACCGCTTCTATGTGTCCGGCACCCGCGCGCTGCTGGGCGGCAGCCCCAACATGGATTCCCTCATCGCCATCGGGACCGCCGCCGCCGTGATGTACAGCGCCTACGGCGTGGCGCGCGTCGCCCAGGGGGACACGCACGTCGTGCACAGCCTGTACTTCGAGTCCGCCGGCGTCATCATCACCCTCATCCTGCTGGGCAAGACGCTGGAGGCGGTTTCCAAGGGGCGCACTGGCGACGCCGTGCGCAAGCTGATGAACCTGGCGCCCCGGACCGCGGTCCTCCTGTTTCAGGGCGGGGAGCGCGAAATCCCCGTGGAAGAAGTCGAGGTCGGCGATTTGCTGCTGGTGCGCCCGGGCGGAACCATCCCTGTGGACGGCCGCGTGACGCTGGGAGAGAGCGCGGTGGACGAGTCCATGCTGACCGGCGAGAGCCTGCCTCGGGACAAAAAGCCCGGCGACCCTGTCTACGCCGCGACGCTCAACACCACCGGCTCCTTCCGGCTCAAGGCCGAGAAGGTGGGCAGCGACACCGCCCTGGCGCAAATCGTGCGGTTGGTGGAGGAAGCCCAGGGCAGCAAAGCGCCCATCGCCAAACTAGCCGACGCCGTGTCCGGAGTGTTCGTGCCGGTCGTCAGCCTGATTGCCCTGGCAGCCGGCCTCGCCTGGTACCTGGGCACCGGCAACCTCCCCTTCGCCCTGACCATCTTCATCTCCGTCCTGGTCATCGCCTGCCCCTGCGCCC